>DDSI01000278.1 GCA_002343335.1 Bacteriovoracaceae bacterium UBA2394 | reverse complement strand
GCGCTTCGACACACAAACAACAATAAGACGAAAGCAGCGGAACTCCTGGGCCTGAGTCGACGAGCTCTCATCTATAAAGTGCAAGAGTACAAACTCGATGTGCATTTGGCCCCTGAGGAAATTGCGGAGGCAGAGAAAGAATGATTCTCATCGACGGAAATGCCACGTCGAAAAAGCGCCTCACAGAGCTCAAAGCCAAAGTGGAAGCTCGCTTTCATCGCGATGGAAAGCGCCCTGGACTAGCGGTCGTAAGGATCGGGGAAGATCCCGCCTCAAAGATCTACGTCGGAAAGAAAATCAAAACGTGTCACGACGTCGGCGTGTATTCACTTGAAAAGCATTATCCAGCAACCATTTCGGAAAAGGATGTTCTCGCTCTCATTGAAGAATTGAACGCCAATCCCCTTGTGCACGGAATTCTCGTGCAACTCCCGCTTCCGAAGCATATTTCGGCCGACAAGATTTTAAATGCAGTGGCCCCGGAAAAGGACGTGGATGGTTTTCATCCACTCAATCAGGGAATGCTGTTCATAGGACAGCCTACTTTTGTGGCGTGTACACCTCTTGGCATCATGAATCTCTTACGAGAGTACGAGATTGAAATTTCGGGAAAGCGCGCTGTCGTTGTGGGGAGATCCCGCATCGTGGGTCGACCCATTTCCGTGTTGCTTGATCAAGCGGGAGCAACCGTGACCGTCGTTCACTCTCAAACAAAGGATCGCCATACTCTTTTGAAGCAGGCCGAAATTATTGTCGCAGCGGTGGGCAAACCGCATTTCGTTACTTCGGAAGATGTGAGAGAGGGCGCAGTGGTAATTGACGTTGGGATTAATCGCTTGGAGTCGGGAAAGATTGTCGGAGATGTAGATTTTGAGGCAGTTTCCAAGCGGGCCTCGGCCATTACCCCCGTTCCCGGGGGTGTCGGCCCTATGACCATCTGCTCTCTTCTCGAGAATACATGGAAAAGCTTTGAATTAAATTAGGGACAGTATACGTTTTTCCGATTTGAAATAGGAAATACGTATACTGTCCCCCATTTTCGGATAAGGAGATGACATCATGCTAAAAATGACTTCGTGGTTTGCAATTTCGACATTGGCAATTTTTCTGTGTGGATGCGGTGACCGCGACGACAAAGCTCACAATTTATTCGAACGCGATTACGCCACCACTTTCAAAGGCAAGCCAACGGTTGTGATCACCCCCTCTAAGCTCAATGGTGTTTGGGAGCGCCTTCAGAACCCTGAGAATATCGTCGTCCGAGTAGAAATTAGCAGCGACCAAATTGTAGTGAACCAACGCTGCAAGGATTTGAAGATTGTGGCGATAGGCGGCGCAAATTTAAAACATGATGAAGTTAAGAAAATTCTCTACTTGAGCAATGACATTAACACTTCAAAAACGAAGGGCAGCGAAACTTGTCGTCTTGAAGTAAAAGACAGCGAACCCAATGAAGGCAAAGGCCTCATGCGATACCTTTTGGCGGACAATCAGTTGGAATTGCGATCGAGCAATTCTCTTTCTGGCAGTTACAAAAAACTGTCTGACTAACGACCGCGGAGTTGATCAGGCAGACCGTCGTGCGGACCGCGATTAAAAACTGAGTCGCTCTCGCACGGACTTAGCGCGCACCCGCTCCATAGCCTCGGGATTGATAACTCCCGCATCTTTCGAAAGCGATTCCGCGGGCACTCTCAAGAGAGCTGAAACTTCATACTCCCCAGAAGTAAGTGGCTGATTCAACGGCAATGCATTCAAATCCACTTCGATCACCGTGCCATTTGCATCGGACGAAATGACTTCCATTTGATTGCTGAGAAGTTTCTTCGAGAACAATACTTTGCTGAATGGCTCTCCCTGCTCCTTTGGCTTAATCACGCTCAAGGTGATTTCCAAAAGATCAGAGCGCATCGCACCTTCATGGCGAATGATAAGACGGCCGGCCCGACTGCCCACCTCCAAATCAATCGCACCCTCGATGGGCTTCATTACTTCTGCCGTGGAAAGCATTTCGATTTGCAAGCCATAGCCGCGCTGAACTTCTTTGCCCTGAGCGCTTTCGGAATTTTTCAGAAGTTTGCCGAGAAGGAGAACGTCCTTTCGTCGCTCCACCATCGACAGAGATATATCTGAGCGATGAGCGGAGAGACGTAAGTTGATAGGACGATTCAACAGCCCCAACGTCGAGGCAACTTGAACTTTTACCTGAGAATTCACACGAATATCCAGCTCTTCTCCAATTTTCACCTTCTCCGTGATGCTGCAGTCATACGCCACGTCAGAGTACGTAGGCACGAGCTCGCAAAGGCGTTGCGGGCGATACTCCCAAACGTGCTCGGTGATCCATCGGCAATTTTGCACATTGTTCTCCGTCACGCAGATATAACGACTGCGCGGATAATAACCGTAAACATTTCGAATCTCGCAAACTCTTTCGGTTCCGGTTTGAACTCGTTTAAAACACGTCTTTGGCGTTACTCTCGTTTCGAAAATATCTTTCATGGCTTCGAAATGCAGCGATGCACTCGACTCCGTGGCCGGTCCGGTGAGTGAAATGATTTCTTCGGCTGACGCACTGGCACTCACAAGCCCAACGAGGGCCGTGACTCCTAAAACACAATTCAACACAAAACGACGCATGATTTCCCCTCCTGTAATTGGGAAGCGGAAACTTGATTCAAGCTCATAAGAACCAAGTTTCCGCTTCCCAATTGCGACCAGGTTTAGCCGGGTTGGGACATGATGGTCAATGAGGTGCGACAGACAGGCTTCGTGGAAAGACGTCAAAATCATGTGCATCTGTACAAGAAGTCTATCTCAGCAGAGCTCTTTTCTTTTTGGCACGACAATTGCATTCGATTTTGATTGCGGTGTCAGCGTCACTTCAAAGGCTACTAGTTGCTTTGTGCCTCGGCTTGCTACCGACGGGCGCAGTTTCGTATGCGGCACAATTTCCGAGCACGCCTGAACAGGCAGTGCGATGTACCAATGCAATCAAAGCTACTATCACCGCAAACTACAAAGCGCTCACCGCTAATAGCTACCTCAAATTGAGGGAATTTCTGAAGGCTCAGCCGGGGCCTGAGGAAAGACTGAAGTACGTAACTTTTTTAAAGCCCGTCGATTTTGCTTTGAACATTTCATACTTTGGATTCAGTCGAGATCAACTGATGAAGGCGCTCGAACAGCTGGCGTCTAGGCATGGTCCGGGGTTCTCTGAGCACGTAGGGAAATTCCGAAGCGCGATCAAACTAGACCAAGCAGAGTTAGAAAGGTTGGCTTTGATTGCGGAGGGAAAACATCGTGTAATCAGGAATCCCAATGAGGAGGACCTTGATCATATTAGTCAATACGGACCGCTTTCATTGAATGTACTCAAAGAAATTTTCAATCGGGTTGCTAAAGAACACTTACCGAACGCATTGGCGAAAGTATCGAAACTTAACCTACCCGTCGATCTAGAGCGAACTTGGGTCAGAGAAGCCATCGGAGAGTCAGTCTCACAAACGGTCTCGAATGAAATTGAAATGATTAAAAATCGTTTCAGTTTCACCGCGAATAACTCTACTGCAGCTGCAAAGAATCACTCTCGAAATCTATATACGAGCGGTGAATCAATAGTTCCTCTGCTGATCAAGCATGATTTTGCTGTCCTCGAGATTCACAACACTCTCAAGCTCGAAGTGAAACTTTTGGGAGACCGCTCACTTGAGGCCATGGAACAAGCTAAATTGAGTCAGCTTCAAATAGACGAGATTTTGGAAGTAGCCTCCAACCAACCCGGCGTGTCAGCTCAACTCTTGATTCGTCATTCCAAGACAAACGCGCTTCGTACTGAATCGGTAGGTGTAAGGTTGCGGCTAGCTAGAAACTACTTTCGTAACAATCCTGATAAGGTTGGAACCGAGTTAAAGTATTTCGAACTAGGCCCAGTAGCTCCAAGACTGAAATTTATCAAACGTTGGATCTATCCTTCCTATGCATCTGGAGACTCATTTCCAGAATTTGATGTGCGCTTAAGAGGCGGGCGTCTAACCCCCAACGAGCAGACTATCGTGGCGGATGTATTTGCTCATTCCCCAGTTGAAGCTTCCTTCGGATTGGCGAGAACACTTGGGTGGCCCGAGCAAATTTCGACGGACGCGTTAGACGCCGATCCCGAACGTCTGGCTAGTTTCTTAGGGAGGCACTTTAGATTCTTGAATTTCGAGCAGCTCACGATCATATCGGAGCTGGTCGAGAAAACTTTCCAAGACTTGCCGTTAAATCCCCTCGCCCTGAATGCGTTGTCCTGGAGTCTGTGGGGTCTAGGTCTGAAGAGGGGAATAGACACCACTCCGGAAGCATTAAATCTTTCTAAGCTCGTAGAAATTGTCACCGGCTTGCCAAACAACGCTTTGGTTTGGTCCTTCGAAGAATTTCAAGCTCGTCTCGGATCAAGACTAACCAGGACCGGATTTCATCGCATCTTTTACGAGCAATTTCAGTTGTTGAGATCCCTCTTAAGATTTCAGGGGCTCTTGGACAGAGTTGCCTCGGTTCCCCCAGTCTTTTCCAACGTAAATGTTGGAAATTTATATGACGATTCTGACTCCCTTCAAAACCTAAGATTACTTTTCGAACGTTCATATGAGGCACAGATCGCTTACATTAAGAACTCATCTGAAGGCGGCGTTGCTATCGATCCCTTAATTGATTTTCGAACTTCGCAATTTTCTCCGAACGAAGTGAAAATAGCCTCGAAACGCGCTGAGGATCGTGCCATTGAACTCGTGAGAGGATTTCTAATTCCAAGCGATTATTTGATGGCTTCGTTAATAGCCCGCGGCATTGAGCAGAAATGGCCGAATTTGAATCCTCTGTTCGTTTATTTTAGCAGGCTCCTCTTCGGAAGGGGTTTGGCCCAGTATCGTCGAGCAATTTGGAACGGGGAGCTGACGGCCGAGTCGCTGATTCTGACTGCCTTCATCGGGGAAGGCCTGGACCGTTTCAAGGATTTTAAATTCATGGGCGTGGGGCACAGCGATTTAGATACGGAAAAGGCGAAAAAGCAGCTTGAAGGCCTCTCACAAGCTCAGTTAGCAGTTTGGTCAACAACCCTCGGCTACGTATTTGAATCGGGTGAATTCCGCCAAGAGTTTACGAGCGAACAAAAGCAGTCGTTACGAACTTACGTTTCAAAGCGAAGTTCGGATGGGCAGGAGGATTTGATCAAAGCTCTGCGTGAATTTCGGGGACATCCGAAAGCGTTCAATGAAGCTCAAGAGATAAGATTTAAATCTCGAGAAAATTACAGAAGCTCACTTCTGAGTGCTTTGGATGTCGCGATCGATGTTCTTCCCGCAGATGAACTGCCAAAATTCTGGAAGAGGGTGATGGATGGTCTCCGATTTGCGGGTGGCGAAGCAGTAACTTTAAACCAGCTAGAGCAAGGGTTGATTGAAGTTACCAACATGAACTCATTGCGAACGCCCGAATTTGCGGTCATCGCCACGCGGTCAGGTGAATTCAAAGACCTTCTGACAATCGGAAATTGCGGGGTGCGTACCTGCCAAGACTTTGAACTGGGCAGTCATTTTGAAAGTTTAGCGGGGTACATCGCTGACGCGAATGTTCAATCAGTTCTGGTCCATGGAGTAGAATTGCGTACTGACAAACATCTCAACACGAACGATCGCTTACAACTGATCGAGGCTTTGAAAAATAGATTGCCAATAAGTGCGGTTAAAGATCTCAAGACGGGTCGATTTACAATTGGGTGGGCACTCACCAATGGCAAGGTTGAAAGTGTAACTACCAAAGTTGCTCTTCAAATTCGATCACGTGGAATTTTGAAACTCGGATTGGATGAAAAGAACAAGAACGTTCTTGTTCTTGAGCCGCTGTATTCAGATGATCAGAAACATAGTTTAGAAAGCGGCGTGTATGCGGCAGGCATTGCGACCGCGAAAGAAATGAACCTACGTCTTTGGACGCCTGAAACCGCGAAAGACGTGATTAAGATAATTGGAAGCCGCAATCCATTGGGAGTCTATTCTGACATTGCGGAAATGCCCGGAATTCAAATTGGTGACTATTGGGTGGTTCCAGCAAGCGATCGCTTCCGTTCGAAGGACTAGCTTCTTGAGTGTGCGGCAGCGGGCCTCTCCTCAGGAGCAAACGTGCCTGTTGCCCCTGGACGGCTCATCAACAAGTAAAGACTTCAAATCCACTATGTCGGCGCTACTCTTCTAAAGAAGCCTTAAGAATCTTTCGATCAATCGCCGGGAGTAATGCCCGGCGGATTTGGTCGGACGACATGAACGTCACTTTGCCAAGGCTGACAGGAACTTTTGACACCTGCCGAACGCTTACCTCAAAATCCCTATTGGTGACGGAGTAGCGAAACCTCTTAACTTTTGAACCCCGAACTGTGCCCGAGCACAGTTGGTCAGTTTCCCGAAATGGGAGTCGATGAAAATGAGAATACTTTAAGTCGCTTCCTATTTCTCCCACTGCCACTCTTCCTTTGCGATCTCGAATCAGGAATACCTCCTCGTATTTTTTGATTCGAACCATTTTGCGAGCCTTCTTCGGAATCTGATCAATCCAATTTTTCTGCCGAGCAACGCAATCCTCTCGAACGGGACAGATGAGACACTTTGGATTCTTGGGCGTACAAACGAGCGCACCAAGTTCCATCATGCCCTCGGTGAACTCGCGAATATCCTCCGGCTTATGCGGTACTTCCGATTCTGCGATCTCCCAAAGCTTCTTGAGCGTCTTACCCTCATCGACCGCGTCGCGAATGCCGCGATGACGCGAATACACTCGAATCAGATTTCCATCGAGCGCCGCCACGCGCTTTCGAAAGGCAATCGCCAAGATGGAGCCCGAAGAATAGGCGCCCACGCCGGGAAGTTTTAAAATTTCATCGCGCGATTGGGGAAACTGACTATTTAATTCCCGGACGACCAACCGTGCAGCCGCGTGCAAGTGACGAGCGCGGCGGTAATAGCCAAGCCCCTCCCAAAGCTTCAGCACTTCCGTTTCCTTTGCGCTCGCAAGTGCTCCGACCGTCGGAAATTTTTCGATAAAGCGATCGTAATAGGCAATGACCGTAGCGACCTGCGTCTGCTGCAGCATCATCTCTGAAATCCAAATCTTGTAGGGATCATTCGTCTCTCTCCACGGCAGAGCGCGCGCATTCTTTCGAAACCAGCGCACGATTCGCGAGGAGAATGAAGCCATAACTTAATACGCAGCGAGGCCGGTTATCTTTTCACCCACGATCAATTGGTGAATATCGTACGTGCCTTCGTAGGTGTTTACGCTCTCCAAGTTGCAGGCGTGACGCATACATTGATATTCGTCGCTCACACCATTCGCTCCGAGAATATCGCGGGCAGTTCTGGAAACTTGCAGCGCCATATTCACGTTATTCATTTTACCGAGAGAAATATGATGCGGGCGGATCTTCCCCGCCATCTTCAATTGGCCCAATCGGTACGCAATCAACTGGCCCTTCGTAATTTCATTCAGCATCTGCACGAGCTTCGCTTGCACCAATTGCTTCTGAGCAATCGGCACGCCAAACATCACGCGCTCTTTCGCATAGGTGAGTGCTTCG
Source organism: Bacteriovoracaceae bacterium UBA2394 (assembly GCA_002343335.1). Classification (GTDB taxonomy): domain Bacteria; phylum Bdellovibrionota; class UBA2394; order UBA2394; family UBA2394; genus UBA2394. The sequence continues at coordinate 20,340 of DDSI01000278.1, read as the reverse complement.
TGGTACGACGCCATCGCAGCACCGAGCGCGCCCCACACGATGCCGTAGCGCGCAGAGCTCAAACACATGAGCGCGGCTTTCAACCCTTTGGCCTGCGGCAAAATGCAATCTTCCGGAATTTCGCAATTCTCCATGATGAATTCCCCGGTGACGGAGCAGCGGAGAGAAAGTTTATTGTGAATCCCGCGCGCGGTGAATCCCGGCGTGTCCTTTGGCACAATGAAGCCCTGAATTTCGCCGTCCAGCTTCGCCCACACAATCGCCAAGTCGTGAATGCTGGCATTCGTGATCCAGCGCTTGGTGCCATTTAGGACGTAACCTTTTCCTTTTCGGACAGCGGTTGAAAGCATGCCGGAGGGATTACTTCCAAAGTCTGGCTCGGTCAGACCGAAGCATCCGATTTTTTCTCCGCGAGCCATTCCCGGAAGCCATTTCTTTTTTTGTTCCTCAGAGCCAAAAGTATGAATGGGATACATGCAGAGCGATGTCTGCACTGAAGCGAGTGAGCGCAGGCCGCTATCTCCGCGCTCGAGCTCCATCATGATGATGCCATACTCGACATCCGTCATTCCGGCGCAGTCATAGCCTTGAAGGTTGCAACCGAACACGCCGAGCTCCGCGATCTCTGGAACGAGATCGGAGGGAAATGTTCCCGCCTGGTAATGCTTCGCTACGACAGGCATGAACCGACGGTTCACGAACGTTCTTACGATTTCCCGAACTTGTTTTTCTTGGTCCGTTAAGAGTTCATCTAAGTTTAAAAAGTCGACTCCATCATAGGGCTGCATATCTTCTCCTCAATCGCGGATCAGTCCTCTTTGTTGGCCGGAATTTCAGTGATGCGAACGCGATCCACTTCACCTTCCTTCACGCTTAAAATCGAGAACACATAAGAATTCCAAATAATCACCGTCTTCGGCGTGAGCTGTTGATGAGACGCGTAGTGCTGCAAGAATCCATTTACGGTGGAATAGGAATCCGTGGGTTCAATATCGATATGATATTCACGCTTTAAATCCAGCAGCGGCACATTGCCCTCCACTTCAATTCCCTGCGCATACATATCGACCATCGGCTGTGCGCGGTGCTCATCATGTTCATCCTCGATCTCACCAAACACTTGCTCCAAGATATCTTCCAAGGTCACAAGTCCGACCACATTGCCCCACTCGTCCTTTACGATCGCCAAGTGAATGCGGTTGGATTTCATCTCATTGAGCACTCGAGAAATGAACGCCTGATCTGAGACAAAGAATGCTCGGCGCAAACAGGTTCGGAGAGAAAACAATTCGGGCCGAGGCGCATTCTGATTGGCATTTGTATAGGAACGCAGGATTGCAAATAAATCGCGCGCATGCAAAAAGCCGACGATTCGATCGAGATCGCGGTTGAACACGGGATAGCGCGAGTGATTTTCCTGACGGACAATGTCGATCACTTCCGTAAGCGATGCATCAATGGAAATTGCCGAAATGCGATCCCGTGGAATCATGATGTCCTTCACGCGCACTTTAGAAAATTGAAATACGGAGGACAGAATTTTCGATTTATCTCGCTCGATCGATCCCTCTCGACCGGCCATCAACACCATGTGCTCAATATCGGTCGGTAAAATTTTTCTTTTTGCATTCAGGATGAGGCCGAAGGCTTGAAACAACATCGAAAGCAAATTGGTGACGAGAGCAGTGAACGGATAACAAATGTAGTTGAATCCGACCAACACTCGACAGGCATAGGGCGCCACCGCTTCCGGATATGATCGAGCAAGAACCTTCGGAGTAATTTCACCGAGCACGAGCGTCATCAATGTAATGAGAAATGTAATGACGGCTAAACTTTCGATGCCGTGATCCGCAGCAAACTTAGCGAAAAGCACCGCCGCGGCTGAATTAGTGATCGTATTGCAGACCAGAATTGTCGCAAGAATTTGCCCAGGCTGAGAAATCCAAATCCGGATCGAGCGCTTAAACCAATTCGTCGATGACGCAAGTCGCTCCGACTGCACAGGTGTCAGCGATGTCAAAGCCGTCTCGGATAATGAGAAAAAGCACGAGCCTAAAAAACATATACCGAGACCTAAAATCTCATATAAGGTGACGTTCATACTTGGTTAATTTAGAAGAAGTTTAGAAGGCCTCATGGTGGTTTGGTGCGATCAAGGTGGTAGCCTAACGGATACTAGTTTTAGGGGTCAATGAAGGGTCTATAGCGAAAATGAATGCCTTGCTTCTACGGGAATTGAGCTATGTGATCTTCGACCTAGAGACCACGGGTCTCTATGCCGACGAGGGCGACGAAATCATCGAAATTGGGGCTGTAGTCGTCGAAAACCTTCAGATTACCGATTCTAAGTTCCATACCATGGTGAATCCATGCCGACCCATTCCGGCCGCCTCTACCGCCGTCCATGGGATCAAGGATGAGGATGTGCAATCCGCGCCGCGCTGCGATGCCATCATTCAGGATTTTTTAAACTTCACGGGCAGCCGGGTGTGGGTGGCTCAAAATGCCAAATTTGATTTGAGCTTTATTTCAAAAAAACTCCGCCAGCTCAATATGCCCATGCGGCAGAGTGTGATTTTGGACACCGTGGCGATCTCGAAGTTTTTGTTTCCGTACGAAACCTCGCACAATTTAGACGTGATCATGGCGCGCCTTGGAATTCCGCGCACGGGCGATCGTCACCGATCCATTGATGACTGTCGCTACACCGCTCTCGCACTCATTGAATTTCTGAAGCTTCTTGAAAAACAAGGAGTCACTTCACTGCCCGAAATTGAATCGGCCTTTGTAAAAGCTGATCTTTTTATGAAAACCGAGAAGCCGAAGACGAAATCTTTGTTCGGCTAACGACATGCAATTTTAGTTACCGATTTTGCGGCAGCGCCCCATGTTACAATGGGCCCTATGCACGCACTTTTAGGCATCGCAATTATGGCTGTGGCTTTAACGTCCGTCTTCTTTGATGGCTATTTCCGCTTCGAGAGCATCATCGATTTTCGCGCGATGGGACTCGTGCTCTGGAGTGTGAGCGCTCAAGATAACCAAGTTCTCTTAAATCGAATCTCGGATTTACAGAATGAGCAGAACGCCAGCGCTGCTGCTCATCCGCGCGCCTCGTTAAAGTGATTTGTCCCAAAGGACATCGTCGCGCTTCGCTCGTCGATTGGCCAAGCGCGCGAGAACAAAAAGAAAATCACTCAGTCGATTGAGATAAATAATCGTTTCAGAATTCGCTTTCTCGGATTCCGCATGCGCAATCACCGCACGCTCGGCGCGACGACAGACGGTGCGAGCGACATGCAGGCGCGAAGATAATTCCGTGCCACCTGCCAAAATAAATTGCTTCAAGGGCTCCAGCTCGGTCTCCATTTTGTCTATCCACACCTCGAGCTGTTTCGAACGCTTTGCTTCCACGCGTTCCACATGTTTCGCTTGAGCGGCATCCGCCGGCGTGGCCAGATCCGCACAGACGGCATGCAAATCATGCTGCACTTGAATCAACATTTTCGAAATTTCGGCGTCCGCGGAACTCGTGAGCGCCATTCCCACGAAGGCATTCACTTCATCCACCGTTCCGTACGCATCGATGTAGGACGAGGTCTTCGAAACGCGCTTTCCTGAGAAAAGTCCCGTCGTTCCATCGTCTCCGGTTTTCGTGTAAATCTTCATGCGAGCGCTCCCCTTGTCGTAAACTTCTGCCCTAAGATTACTTTGAGCCATGCGCCCGCAGCTAGTTTTTTAACGACATCGCGCGTGATCTTTTGCTTCGACGACGAATTCTTCTCGATGAGGTCGAGAGTTTTCAATCCAATCAAAAGCGGCATTGCAGACGCCCATCGCAAACGAAATTGCAGCTTCGGAATGGAATCACAAAAATACGATCCACGTTGGAGCAACTCCCGCGTGTCGCGAATATATTCAGCGCGGTATGCTTTCCAATTTTCCACATCGTCCGTCCAAGGACATTTCTCCAACCAGCCTCTCGATTCAAAATCCGCCCTCGGAAAATACACGCGGCCAATTTTCCAATCGTCCTCGGCATCGCGCAAAATATTAATTCGCTGCAGGCCCTTTCCGTAAGAAGTTGCGAAATGTTCGAGGTCGGTCGGAAGCTGAAATACCTTTGCCCAATATTCGCCCACACATCCCGCGATGGCATAAGTGTACCAGTCGAAAAGCGGTCGATCTTTTACACCGAGTTTGACAGCGTTGCCATTCGCAGCCGCTGGGAAATTCTTCAAGTCCCATCGCATCGCAGAGATCAATGTTTTTAGCAGATCGGCGCCAAGCTCTCTCTCCCGCGGAGGAAGCGCATGAAAGGCCTCCAACAAATCAGATCCGTGCATCAGCAATTCGGCCTCTTCCGGACGAAACGCTCCCACACTCGCATTCAGCGACCATTTCGCGTCGGGACGGATTTTACCGAGAATGAAGTTCTCCCATGAATCTAAATAGGCTAAACGATCCTCCAAGCTCCATGTCCCACCGTCGGTCAGAGTATCGGCGTATCGGGCCAAAAGATACGTGATGGCGATCGACGATCGCTGTGTTTTGGGAAGAGCCAGGAGCGTGAGAGAAAAGGATCGCGATGTCGACAGCGTCAACCGCTTTAAAAGTGAATCCAGAGAAGGTGAATCCGCTGCTTCGCCCATTTGATCTTACGTTTTTACCTGATGAACGCGCGCGAGGGAAAAGCCATTTCCAAATTTCATTTTTGTTTGTGTCTAAGGAGCGTCGAGATGCGCTGAACGACCTCTATGCATTTTGCAGGCTTGTCGATGACATTTCGGATGAAACCTCAATCCCTGCCAAAGAGCGCCGCGAAGCTCTAGCCGCCGTTAGGGGCTGGCTTGATCAGCCGAATTCAGCCTCCAATCATTCCTACTGGAATCGATGGGCCGAGGAAATTCGTGCCTTTTCTATTCCCGTAAAAAGCCTGAAGGGAATTGTGGATGGTGTGGCAATCGATTGCTTCGACACACCTGTGACGTTTCAGACCTGGGAAGATCTTAACTATTACGTTCAGGGTGTGGCCTGCTGTGTTGGCGAATGCGTGTTGGCTATCTTGGGTGAGCACGGAGCACGTGCGGAGGAGCATGCACTTTGGATGGGGCGTACGCTGCAGTATTTGAACATTCTTCGCGATCGCGACGAGGATGCCGCTCGAGGCAGAAATTACGTACCCGAGGAATTTTTGAAAACCCTGCCCACGGAAGCCGCCGTACGTTTAGAATTATTCCGTCGAGCCGAAGATTTCTACCAGCGCGCGGAAATATTTTCTTGGGCCTGCTTACCGGGATACCTCATGACCGAGATCTATTTCACCGGGGCGAAAAAATACTGGCTGCTGGGTGAGGCTCGCCGCTTGACGAAAAGTCAGAAGATTTGGTCTACCCTCAGAGGCTTCCTAAAATTCCTAATTATCCGCATCAATCTCCGACGAATTTGACACCTATAAGCATATAATTTACTATTTTTATATGCGAACCACTCTCGATATCCCCAAGGATCTTTTTGAAGAAGCCCAGGCCATTCTAGGATTTAAATCGAAAACCGATATTGTCATTCATTCGTTAAAAGAACTTGTCCGAAAGAAGAGACGCGAAGAATTGAAGAATTCATTTGGTAAGATAAAATTCAATATCGATTTGAAAAAATCGAGAGGTAAGTAAAAAGCATCGTCATGAGGTATGTCATTGATTCCTCCGTTTGGATCGAAACCTTCCGCTCTCCAAAAGGTCCAATTGCACAACATCTTTCAGATCTATTGGACGACGATGACGTAGTCCTCACAAGCCCCGTAAAGGCAGAGCTACTTTTGGGATGCATTCAATCGTGGAAATCGAGGCTCGAAGTCCTTCTGAGCTCAGTCCATTATCTCTCATGTACTGAACCAGAGTGGCAGAAAGTATTTGCATGGGCGAAACAATCGCGCAGTGACGGATTAACGTTTGCCTTAGGGGATCTTTTGATCGCAGCCACCGCAGGTTCAGCGGATTTGCCTCTTTGGACACTCGACACGGATTTTGAGCGAATGGAAAAACTTGGCTGGATCAAACTCTATAAACCAAAAAACTAATTTCCCCGAAGCTTAAGCGGCAATGGCCTTCTTGAGTCGCTCAGCCATTCCTTCACCGTCTAACTTATAATGCCTGTAAATTTCTTCCGGACTTCCTGATTCGCCAAAGGTTTCCACTCCGATTCGATGCAATCGAGCTTTTCTTTGATTCGCAGGCAGTTCCGCGATGAATTCCGCCACCGCAGATCCGAGACCACCGATGGTATAGTGATCTTCCGCGGTTACGATCCATTCGTAATTTGCGGACAACTCCGTGAGTAACTTCGTATCGATGGGTTTTAAGCTTGCGGCATTTACCACGGTAAATTTGGAGCCCATCTTCGCATTGGCTTCCGCAAGTGAATGCACCAAACCGCCCGTGCCGATGAGTGCGACCTTGGATCCTTTGCTGAGCACGGACCACAAGCCCGGTTTGAATTCAAACGCGTCTTTGTAGAGTGTTGGAAGTTTTTGGCGCGTGAGGCGGATGTAGCAGGGCTGCGGATCATTCGTCACATAACGAATGATCGCGCGCGTCTCTTGATCGTCCGCCGGTTGATAAATCGAAAATTCTGGAAGCGCGCGGAGTAAGCCCACATCTTCCAAGCCCATTTGCGAATGACCGTCTTCGCCGATCGCAATTCCGGCATGGGTGCCGATCAATTTTACATTGGCGCGATTATACGCCACCGACATACGAATTTGATCGTAGCGACCCGTTAAAAAACATCCAAAGCTACAGGCGAATGCCACCTTGCCGGACATTCCGAGTCCCGCGGCGGTGCTGATCATATTCGCTTCGGCAATTCCCATTTCAAAAAAACGATCCGGGAATTTTTTTGCAAATTTTTCTGATTTGGTGGATTTGCTCAAGTCAGCATCGAGCACCACGATGCGTTTATCCTTCTCACCAAGGAGTGCGAGCTCTTCTCCGAAAGAATCTCGTGTCGCCTTCATTTCGATACTCCTTCTAGTTCGCTGCAGGCTTTCTTCAATTGATCGTCATCCGGAGCCACACCGTGCCAATCGATCACGCCTTCCATAAAGCTCACGCCTTTTCCTTTCACGGTGTTGGCAATAATCATCGTCGGCTTTCCAGCCACTCGCGTCGGCAAAACTTTTTTGAGAGCGGCGCGATCATGACCGTCCACTTCCACCACATTCCAGTTGAACGCTTTCCACTTGGCGCCGAGCGGCTCCAAGCTCATGACGTCATCCGTTTTTCCGTCGATCTGTCCGCGATTGTAATCCGTGATCACCGTTAAATTGTCGAGTTTGAATTTCGGTGCGCTCATGGCGACTTCCCAAATTTGTCCTTCTTGTGTTTCGCCGTCGCCGATCACGCAGTATGTGTGATAATCGCTGCCATCTAATTTGGCAGCCATTGCGATTCCCTGCGCGATGGAAAGGCCTTGTCCGAGTGAACCCGTTGCCGCTTCGGTCGCTGGCATTCGAATGCGGTCGGGATGTCCCTGCAGCGGCGAGCCCAGTTGTCGAAGTGTCATCAACCAATCCTTCGGAAAATAGCCAACCTCCGCCAACACCGCATAGAGAGCGGGTACGCCATGACCTTTCGATAAAATCAAGCGATCTCGATTCTCCCATGTCGGATTTTTTGGATCGTGTCGAAGGATGCCGTCAAACAGCGTCATGATGATGTCAAGACAGGAAAAAGATCCGCCTGGATGGCCGCTCTTTCCGGCGTGAATCATTTTTAAAATCGTCGATCGTAAACTTTTTGCGCGTGCGTCGGTGTTTTCTATTCGTTGAGTATGCATAAAATTTTGTGATAATCTTAAATCAGTTTCGACGTTTTCTTTATGGGTAAGATTTACAATTTGTTCTCGACTCAAGAGCCCTCCCCGACGACTCATTCCTTGGAATCGGCCACAGCTCTGCTTCCCCTAGTCCGTCGATATACGACGGAAGCTGCTAAGAAAACCGAAGCACTAAGTTTACAACTTCAGTACCTCACTAAGGATTCTCAGGAATATAAGAGGGTTTGCAAGGAATATGACGACATCGTTGTAGGCTGGGCGGAACGCGTTCACCGCGTGGGCGGATTGGCGAAAGGCCTGTGGCTTGTGGATTTCGACACGGGTCGGGGTTATTTGTGCTGGTCATACCCCGAAAAGGAAATTGAATATTTCCACAGTTACGATGGAAGTTATAAGACGCGAAAAAAATTGGGCACGAGTAAGACTAATTCGAGGGGGAAGCCGGCGACTGCACGCGAGGCCGAATTCCATCCGCCGCAATAGCGTTGATTTCATCGACAGTTTTTAACAGATTTTTTGCTTCATCTTGAAAAGTCGTTTCTCCGGTAGGAACTGGCGCTTGAGCTTGCTTGCCCGCTTGAGAGCAAGACATCAAGGCAATCGCCAATGCCAATAAAGCGAGGAAAAATTGAATCACCAAAATCTTTCGATCCTCTGACCAAACCATCTTCATAGAAACTCCCTATAGCACAGCTACCTAAAACCCCGGTAAGTGTATGAAATTTATGCGAAAAAGGAAAATGCGCGGCCGAAGAGATTCGAACTCCTGACCCTCTGGTTCGAAGCCAGATGCTCTATCCAGCTGAGCTACGGCCGCGCGTGGGCGGCCGTATTGGCCGCGTAATCGTTGTAAATAGCCGACGCCGGACGGCCGGCACAACTAAAAAGGCCCCGATTTTCCATATATAGCCTCCGATAATGGAATAGAAATTGCACCCATTGGCTTTGGTAGGTTTTTTATGGGTGGTGCAAATTTTCGGTCGTTTTTCATCTTAGGATTTTTAATCCTCACAACGGAGGCTTATGCAGCTCCTCAATGCAATCTTTTAGTAGAGAGCCTGGAAAAGGCGCGTACCGAGTTTCGCCTGATCGGCCAAGAATCCAGCTCACTTTTGGATGCGGACCTCGTACGCGTCGACGGCGGCCTTTGCGGTCCCACGTGTCTTTATAATCTGGCTGTCGCTTTGAATGACGAGTTCAACGTCGATATTTCGAACTTAAACAATCCGCCCGCTTTCGTCCGAGATGTGGGTAACATTTTTTCCTGGAAAGATGTCCGCATCGGAACGTCGCAGAAAGATATGGTTTACGCTTTACGTTTCAAGCTGGACCCCGACTCTCAAAAAATTTCGGTGGGTATTTCATCGGTTGACTCAAAATGGTTAAACGTCAGTCCAAACGATTTAGTCAGTCCCACTCGGGCCATCATGATCGCGATCGGGTGGCGAACTGGAGGTCATTGGGTCGTGGTCAAAAAAGTAGATCTGGAGCGCCAGCTTATTTACGTTTCGGATCCACTCTATCCTTACGATGAAGATCGAGCGCTTCGAATATGGTCCGATTACGTTCCCGGATTGGGGAATGTGACCGCGACGAACTATCATGGAAGCGCCGAAAAGACACTCATTGGAGATATTTTATATTTGGAAATGTTCGATCGCAAAAATTCCAGCCCACTTGTGACCCCATTCGACGTTGCTCTCCGAAGAGAGGAACTCTTTAGAAAGCACGTTCGCATCTACTCGAGTGAGGGTTCAATGATCGAAGGGAAGATTACCAAGATTTTTGATCATTCCGATGCGGACTATAACTTAGGAGTGGAGATCACGTTCGGTCACAGTCGAATGATCTTAAGCGCAGGCCAAATGGAAATGATCGAGATTCTCGACAATCAAAAGAATCCAAAGCTTGCCAGTCCTCCAAAACTTCAGCTCCGTCCCGCCATCCCGAAAGCGAGGAGGCCAAAGCAAACATTGTGGCCAAGGCCGACGCCCAGACCGAGGCCTCAAATTCCTCTCACAGCGATCTCTTCTAAGTCTGATCTCGCTAAGCTCGTGGGAAATCAAATTTCGCTGATGCGAAAGGATGGTCTCAAAATGGAGGGATCGATCTTGAGAATCGATCCAAATTCCCCTGCAGGAAATCCTTCCTTTACTTTCGTGTTTAAAGAGCGTGGCTCTCAAGTTTCATTTCGGCTGAATGAGATCGCAGGTTTGATAAAGTGAATCAATCCCGACGAGCGCCATGCGCGCGATTTTCATTGAGGCAGTTGCCGCTCACTTCGACAAAGGATGCAAACTCTGGAAGGTCCGCAAGCACGCGAGAATTTAGGTAACTCATGCCGCTGCGAATTCCGCCGGCAAATTCATGCACGATTTCTCGAACAGGGCCCTTGCACGCGACGGATGTGCTTTCGCCTTCGGGAGCCATGCCTTCAGGCAACTCACCACCGCGCCAAGAGGTTTGAGCTGAGCGCGACGCCATTCCGCGATACATCTTTCGACCGTTCACCAGTTCGCCGGGTGTTTCAAGAGAACCCGCAAGCACGCTTCCCATCATGATCGAGCTTGCGCCTACGCAAAGCGCTTTCACGGCATCGCCGGAATTTCGAATTCCACCATCCGCTATCATGGGCACGCCATGCCTGCGACCGACCTCAGCGCACATCGCAATCGCAGTGAGCTGCGGCATTCCCACGCCCGTAATAATTCGCGTGGTGCACATACTGCCCGGGCCAATGCCCACCTTCACCGCATCGGCCCCTGCCGCGATTAAATCCTCCGCCGCTTTGGGAGTGGCTACATTGCCCGCGATTACGTCTACACTTGAAAACTCTTTCTTTAAATATTGCACCATTTCGATCATCGCATCCGAATGTCCATGCGCAATGTCTACGGTGAGCACTTGTGCGCCAGCATCCACCAATGCTTTCGCTCTTTCTTTCGAATCTTGATTCACGCCGACAGAAGCAGCAACGACGCCAGACTTCTCACTGGAAACTCGATCCCGGATCGCTCGCACCTGCTGCACTTGTTCAGGAATCGTCATGAAGCGATGCAAAATTGCGGCCGCGCCAATTTCATTCATGGCCACGCACATTTCTTTTTCAGAAACAGTGTCCATATTCGCAGCCACCACCGGAAGCTTCAGCGAATGCCTGCGCGTGAATGGGGTTTCGAGCGTCACATGGAAGCGACTTTGCACAGACGATCGACAGGGCACCAATAGTACATCGTCAAAAGTGTACGAACGATCTCGGTGACTGAGTTCGGATGCTTTAAAAATGAATGTTCTCTCCATAGTTCCTCGCTCGCTTATTCCAAAACCCCATACGAACTACAGGAGGGCCGTTTTTTTCGCAACCAGCTGAACCTTCATCCCTGGATCCAGCTCAGAGTAGTCTGCAATACGCAGGCTAGGCTGCCCGGGCACAAATTGCTGAAGGAGTTCGTTGGGCTTAAAGCATTCAAAAACCTCTAGCGACTCAGAATCCTTGCAAGCCTCTATTAAATGAGCCTCCATCAAAAGGAGCCCGCCCTGCTTCAAACCGCGCGCTAGGTTTTTCAAAAGGGTCGGTCCCGGCCGAAAATCGATGCTCACAATCGCATCCAAACTCATCAATTCCGGAATGAAAAAATCCAGATCGGCATTTTTAAAAGCAATTTTCACATCGGAATTTTTGGCCAAGCTTTCGGCGCGTTCAATCGCCTTTGCAGAAAAATCCGTCGCCGAAACGTCGAATCCCTTCAGCGCCAAAGCCACCGCATTACGGCCTTCGCCGCAGGCGATCTCGAGCACTTTGGCTTTCGCTGGCAAGAGATCAAGATGGGAGAGCAAATATTTCGAAGGTTCTTTGCCGTAAAGATAGTCAGACGACTGAGAATATTTTTCATCCCACCACGCCTTGGAATTTTCTTTATGCGAAGATTTAAATCTCATTTTGTGTTCTTTTTCCGAAACTTCAAAATGCGCGCCAATGAAAACTTCGTCGAACTTCCCTGTTTCAAGGTAAACGACGTCAGTAAGTAACAAAGCGCTTCCAGCTCACGCTGATCGTTCGTTTCGATTTTATATTTTTGATAGAGATCGAAAAGTCGACGGCCGAGCGGTGTGTAGAGATGAGAATCAAGTAGAGGAATATGGGCCTTTTCCATTTGAAAATGGCGCCCCTCTTCCAACTCTAATGTCTTTACGAGCTCCGAAATTTTCATGCCGACATCTCAGGTGCCGCTTCGAAGAGTCGCTCGAAAGCATAAATACTGCGATGGCCGTCGCCCCAGGTAATCGCCATAGCGTAATTTCCCACAGGCTCGATCTTATTCAAGGACGTGGCGCGTGGGAAAAAGGGCATGGATTCATTCAGCGGCACTTTGGATTCGCGGCAAACCGCGCATGCGCAGGACTTGCGAAGATCGCCCAAGCTCACACGACGGCTCTCCGCCTCTTTAAAAGAAAACTCCAAATGGCTGCCTTCAACGCGGCGAATTTCTGTGGGTCGCATCCTTACGGTTTAGCGCGTTCTGAGACGAGATGCAGTCAATTTTTACCATTGAGTGGGCCAACCACCGTGATCGAGGATGGGATTGCCCGTATCGTTTTGCTGGTCGCAATTGCGCATTCCGCGCCTAAAATCACCCGAAGTAGTTTCACCGCTCTCAGGCTGCGGAATCACTCCACGCGGCTGAGGCCCACAATCTAAAGTGTCGCAACCGTTCGGAACAACTCTAAGGCAACAGTTCGGTCCTCCTGCCGGCAAGTTCGGACAACACAGACCGTCGTCGATGAAGTTTCTCGAAGTGTCGCAACAAGCTCCCGCTACATTCACGTGGGGTGGCGTTTGCGGACAACAGATTCCTCCAGTGTCCACTGTGCCCGTCGGGCAGACGCAGCTGCAGGCTTCGCCCGGCCCGGGATTCGTAGGATGAACTTTTCCTCCGTCGCAGCGCGGACAGCAGAGTCCGCAATTAGGAGCCGAAGACGACGGAATAATTTCATGCGTGTAACCGGGGCAATCCCGACAAACGCATTGGCAATTTCTTTTCACCTGATCTGGGTCACATGACTTACATTGCAGAACGCTTTGATTGGCGTTCCACTGGGGTATGTTGTTTCCAGAACATTCCTGCGACTTACAAATGCGCGAGCCGCCTGCAGCTCCCTGGCTGCATATTCCCACGTTACATCCCCCAGCAAATCCCTGGCAGTCTAGATCTCCTCGACATTCCACTCTCGGCACGCACCTTCCACAGGGATTAGAAGCGTCCGCTTGGCATGATGAATCATCGCCGCAGACCGAAGGGTCGGACACACAAGACGACGGCGAGCACTGACAAGATCCGCAATGGTCCGTAGGACCTGCGAAGTAGCATTGCAAGTTGCAATTATTGGAGCTGCATCGATCTCCCAATGGGCAAGAATTAGGAGGGAAGTTGCTATTTGTGTTCGAGTTCGAGTTCGAGTTCGAGTTCGAGTTCGAGTTCGTGCTCGTATTCGTATTTGAGTTCGTATTTGAGTTCGTATTCGAGTTGGTATTTGTACTCGTATTCGTATTCGTGCTCGTACTCGTGCTCGTACTCGTATTCGTCCATGTGCTAGTGCCCGTGCTGGTTCCAGAGTCAGAACTGGTATTGCTCCAAGTAGAGGTGCCTGTATTTGTCCAAGAGTCGGTGCCTGTATTGGTTCCCGTGGTTGTCGATGAATTCGAGTTGGTGCTCGTGCTGCTGTTTGTCCAAGATGAAGTCCCGGAATTCGTTCCCGTGTTGGAGCCGGTGCTCGTCGCGGTGCTCGTATTGGTATTTGTCCAGGACGAAGTTCCGGTAGTCGTGTTGGTGCCGCCCTCCGACGTCGCTGTCGAAGTTGAACTTGAAGTCGAAGTGGAGCTGGAACTTGCAGCGGACGTTGTGGTGGAAGAATGCGTCGCTGTCTGAGGGTTATGTTCTACCGTCAAATAGATATTTCGCATGAAATATTCACGCCGACTTTGAACGGAAAGGTATCCCTGGGGGTTCTGCGGATGAATTGTTCCAATTTGGCTGCTCAGAATTGGAATTCCAGTCACTAGCGCTGCATAAACGTAATTGAAAATTCCAAGATTGATGGGCGCAATCACTGGAAGACCGGAATCGTAATAACGTTCAAATCTCTGAATCCAACCATAGCGGTGGTTGGTGTTAGGAGCAGGTATCGAGGGGATTCCGTATTTTCTCGCTCCCGTGCGATTGGAGTCCATAAGAAGCTTTGGTGAATAATCGGGGAGCGGGTCAGGAACGTATCCACCAAAATGAGTCCATAGACCACTCCAGCCCAGCCCGTAGTGACCGTAGTAATACCAACTCGTAAGACGCGTCGGAGTACTGAGATCCTTAAAAGTTCCCCTCTCCCAGGCAGCGTAGGTGGTTTTCCCGTTCCAGTAGGCACCCCACCAATTGCTCCCGTAGCTTCCAAAGTAGCCATTGCCGACAAACATCGGAGTGCAAAACTGAGCGCTCCCGCATTGATTAACGGTGTACGCGGGATTCTCTGAATCAGGGAAAAAGCTGACCGGGAATCTTGCGTCGGAGGCCATGGGTAACGTGACCGTCGCCTTTAAATCTTCATCGGCGTTGCCATCCAAGTAGCTGAAGTTTCCAAAGTGATAGTAATTGAACATATGATCAGGCAACTGAGTGCTGAGCAATATGCGCGGATCCATGGAGCTGAGAAGAGTTCGTCTCTTAGGAAGAAGTAACAATCGATCCTGTGCCAGATCGGACGCGGAGCTTTGAATATTTGCCCATGCCGTCGTGAGGCCCGTTGTGGCAAACAGAACCTGCAATTTCATGTAGTCGAAAACTTTTCGTTGGTCAGGAGTTAGATTGGGTAATTGAGTTTGCAATTGTGCAAGGAGTTCGGGCTTTCGCACATCCTCCCAGACGCGATTGAAAAGATCGGCCTGAATGAAAAATTTATTGAAATCGGGGTGATACTGAACTTCATTCGCGGTGTAGTACAATTTCGCCGCATCCTGGAAAAATCCTTCGACCGGCGCAGAAGCGTTAGGTTCATACCCACCTGTTTGTGAATTCCAAAGGCCGAGGCGGTAATTGACGGGGTCATAGAGCCAATGTTCAAGAAAGAGCTGCCGCTCACTCTCCTTCCATCGGAGTAGATTCCCTCCCGCGGCGTCCATCGGGCTAGTGTCCGACGGAGTCGGAGCTGTGATTGTTACAGCTCCCGCCTGAACCCCTTCAGAGGAAAAAGAGATCGGGCGATTGAGATTTGCGGAATTCAATTCTTCAAATTTGGCAAGCGCAGGGCGTCGGAGTATCTGCGCCATTAAATCGATCTGATGCTTCATCACTTCTGCATAAATATTGGCCCCGCTAAGGCGATGAACGCGTGACCCTCCAATGGAAACTCCCAAGCTTTGTCGAGGATCGAACAGTGTAGAATCCTTGGAATGTAAATAGAGCATCCAAAATGTCGAGAACCCCTCGGGGTTCATATAGAGAGTCGCACCTCCGCTCGGATCCGTTCGAACTTCTGCGAATTCTGAGAAGAGCCTCGCCCACAATTTGGAGGACAACGCTTGCCTGGGAGCTTGATGTCGGATTTCTTCGCACTCATCCGCCTGCACGGCTTTAAAGATGCCGTAATTTCCCACCGGCCCAGTGAGATCATGAGGAATACGAAAGGATTTCAAAGATGTGATGGGATTATGAAGCGTGGAACTTACGCCATCGTCATAGTCCGGACAGATCCACCGATTTTGAGTGGCATCGGGATTTTCGTAAAACGGGGCCATGACAGCGAGATTCCCAACCTGCACTGCCGACAACGCAAAATTGCTCGGCAACTGCAGCTTCGCGAGCTTCAACATTTTTTTAGAGAATCCCGGAGGCAACAGGCCTTGAGAAGAAACCGTTCCTCCTTCTGAGAGTGCGATTTTTTCATGTTCTGATTCAAAGCGCCGATAGAGGGACCACACCACTTCCGCGACAGGCGAGGAAAACATCGGCCACATTTCGTTTTTCTCATTGAGATCCGCACCGAGGCCAGCCGCTCCGTACATTGCGACATCATAGGGAGTGGAAATTTCAGGAGCCGCTTGCCCTTGCGGTACTTTAATAATCCGACGACGAAGCGACTTTCGGATGGAGTTCCCAATGACAAAACTCCGATTGATCTGCAACCCGTAGCGCAAACCACGCTTGTAGAAAATCTCCATGCGCGAAAAGAAATCAAACGTAGGTTTAGGCATTGCCGAGCTGGAAAGTGCTCCGTCGCCGTCGTACGAAGAAGACGAATCCCACCACGCGGGTCCTAGAAATAGTCGGTAAAGCGTTGGAGTTTCGCGATAAGGCAGAGAAATGCTGGGATAAGTCTTCGAGGTGAAATAAAGATGGAGAAAAGGGCTCAAGGGATCTTTCGCCCATCGCGGGAATTTAAGTGTGCTGGCACTTTGTGAAGCGGGATCCAAATCCCATTCGTGCCCCGCGGGGCTGATCGCTTTTCGCACCGACCCTAGAGCAATTCGCTCCGCCCGGGACATTCCGTCAAAAAGTTCGACCTTCGAACCATCCACAATTTGAGGTGAAAAAACTTCAATGGAGTCCAGATCTTCGATACTTCCTATCGGTTCAGATGTCCCCTGCAACNNCTCTATTCATCACCACCAAATCGTCATCTGACATAGGAGGTGGTTCCGTCGGCGCAGGTTCAGGCTGTTGAAGTTGAGTTGGTTCAATCATTTGAAAGAAGTTTTTATCGTTAGCACTGTAGCCCACCATCGCGGACTGTTTATTCACTATGATATGTCGATGAGTTGAGCTCGTGGCTGACGCGGACACCGTGATATTGAGATTTTTCGACGTGGCAGTGTCAGAAATAATCCTAGGAACATCTGGCGTCTTCGATTGTCTCAGCAAACTTCGAATCTCAGCGTTCGATTTTCGAGCGACAAACTCAACTCCGGTTTCGCAAGTCACGAGAACACCGAATTTTTCTCCTTTGTGTGTGAAGTGAAAGAGATACTTTCCTGGCGCGTCCGCTCTGAAACGAAGCGTATCGCCTTCCACTTTATAAGAATCCGAGGGAGCGGGCAGAGATTCAAGAGGCACATCCCATCTTTCGACCTCTGTGGGATCGCTCTCCTTCATCTGGGCCCTAGAAATTCGCGGATCCACCGTCCAAGAGGCGAAGAATTGAGAATCATCGGGCAGTTCGATCAATTTCTCTTCACCAACGAGTGTTTCATTCTGATAAAGGAGAACGCGATCGACATAGTCCCCCGAGACATCACCCTTTGTAATTCTGGCGGAGCTCCCTGCACATCCTTGAAACCAACCCAGCACGATGATGGAGAATAGTAGATTTGTTGCCGATACAATCTGCACGCGGCGAGCTCCGCCCCAACTGCGCGGAAACGCTATCCACATGAGCACTGCCATCGAACACACGGTGAGCATGAGGAGCGAGGGAAGATAAGCCCACAGGCCCGTCATCTGCTCTAACCCATCACGATAGATCGCGATCTGCTGAGTAAATCGATCGAGTGCAATTTGTGGAAGCTGCAAATTCACGGACTATTTCTTTCTCTCCAATTGCGAGACCGTGGAATTTACAAGCTCGGCCACATCCTGAAACTCATCGTCTTGTCGCAGTTTTAATCGCGCGCTTTGATAATCCCCCTGCGAGATAAATTCTAAGCTTCTACGAATGGCGACGATCGGCCCCACAATTCGATGTGAGAGAAAAAGTGCCATCACAAAAATGAATGTCGAAAACAATGCGACCACGACGAACACGCTGATCATCAGTTGGTGCATCTGCCGTTCCACCAAAAGATAAAGTGCATGCTGCTTCACCACGCCTGCCGACACTAGCGTGCGAAGCACTTGTTCGGAGTGAAACCAAAATGTGCCAATCAACACGGCCGAGATGAGAAGGACGATCGAAATGAGAAGAATGCTGTATCGCCATTGAAACTTGGGATCTACCCAACGCATCGAGCGGCGTTCTTTTGCAAAGTCCACTCCCAAAGTTGCTACATTCTCAGTTGTATTCCCCATATTCCCCTCCAAAAAAATTTAATACGGATCGTAAGCCTCTTGGTTCGCACCGGAAACGACTTCCAGTGTGGTTCCAAGTGCCATCCCCGCAATCATCCCCACTCCAGGCACAAAATCCAATCCGCAAGACGCCGCCGTTGCAATCTTCGCGGTGAGGTTGCCATGATCGAACGCGCTAAAGAGCGAGCTTACACAGGTGAGATCGGCTANNCCGAGAATGTCTTGTCCCAGATTGGAATCACCTGCCCACTCAGCCGAGCGATCTTTCAAGAATCGATCAGAGTAATAATTGGTGAAATAATCCATGCCGAATCGAAGTCCATTCAAGCCCGACCGAAATTCTACGAGTTCTCGGTCCATCGCAGCTCGCGCGGGCGCGCTATTGGTGAGCGCGACGGTGTCGTTGGCGAGGGCCGTTTGGGCTTCTGCGCTATTCACATTTTGCGCCTGTAAAATAGCGTCCGTCGTTCCGAGACAATATTTTGATCGAGTGGGCGTAGAGACCTGATCGCCCGCTTGAAAATTCGCGAGCGTGCCAGTGTGAGGATCATAAATGTTCCCCGTCGGTAGCGCGACTTTGCCATCGCCGAGGCGGAGACCGTTTCCAAATCCAAAGGGTCTTTCTCCAAGTCGCGCCAATTCATAGGGATCATTTACCGCTCGCGCCAAACCATCCGCCGTCGCAACGGACGGTCGGATTTCATACCCGCCGGCCACTGAGACAAGATTGGAGCCTGCGGGATAGCGCTCAACCACTGAGCCTCCGAACGCCATATAGACTTCGGTGGTATCAGGCCCCTTGCTTCTCGTTTGGCCCTCAGGAACATCTTCGAGATAGGAGCGCACATTTCCCAGATTGTCGTAAATAATATCGTACATTTTCCACGTCGTACCGACGAGCGTGGCCATCTTCACAGGCGACGAATACCCAGCGTAAAAATACACACGCTTGATGGGCAGATTAGGAGTTCCCGTAATTAAAGCGTCATACAATCGCACATCGCTTCCGACTGCCGCTTTCGCATCTTGAATGCGCTCAACGAGTAAAAGATTCTTCGCCGACCCTCCGATGTCGGGATCAAACCGACTGCCAAAAAATCGCCGAAACTGCTGAGCGCGCTGGGGCCGAGGCAAAACATTGTGAGCAAGAGGCGAAGTACCCGGGCCGCGATACGAGACAACTCTCTCCTCCAGCTCCGGCATCCCTGTGACACCAAGTGCGGTCACGGTGTCGAAGCGATAGACTCGCTCTTGAGGCTGCGAGTAGGTTCCATTCACTACTCGATTTGTAGAATTGGCGTAGTTGAACTTCCGATAGACGGTAAAGCGAGACACTGCCGGTTTGCCATCGGAGCCGTAGAGTTCCAGCCGATCCGCGGTCTGAAGATTAAACTCCGTTCCTCTCAGTAATTGAAAACGACTCGAGAGATCGAAAATATCGTCTTCGTTCCATGCATTCACTCCATAACCATTTTGTCCCACGATTGAATCGATGGGATTGAAGGACAATAGATTGTCGCAGTTCATGCGATCTCGGAGATGGTTATCACCCTGAGATTCGGGAAGTGGATTCGTCCCTCTGGGGAGTCTATTGACGGGGGAAACAATTCCTCCGAGCACATCATTCACAATCATTCCGTTCCATGCGCCTGTACGAAAGCGGGTACCTTCTCCGGAATGCGAAGTATCAAAAAGAAATAAATTTGGAGCGATGGTGAATGTGGTTTCTAAGAATGATCCCCGCTTAAATGTCATGTTTGTTCCGCGATGCCAAGGCTCGTAATTTCCAGCAGCTATCACGGGTGGATTCCCAAGATTGTTAATGGCCAGCTGACTGGAAGAAAGACCGATGCCCGGGACAATGGGCGCCCAATACTGGCCAGCGTCCGCTAATTTTCCCGCAGTTTTATCACGGTTGGAGACATAGGGTTGACCATATCCCTTTGGGTCAAACTTATAGGTCTGATTGTTCGGCGCCAGGATTGTAATTTTTTTAATCGATCGCTCGCTCCCGTCGGTGAAGTCATAGGTCACGGTGAAGTTGGCATATCTAGCAACACTTTGAGTCGAGGAAGGATATTCATATTGAACCTGAACACTGTCCCCTCCGGGCATCATCGCTCTTCCCACGGAATTTGTTCCGAAGTTGGTATTCAAAGGAGTATTCGAGCGAATGCCATCGTTGAGCGTGATCGTTTCAGATTTCAACTGGCCGCCTTGGTTGTAGGTCATCGCTCGAGAGGAAACGAGATCCAAGCCACCGTAGTTGTCAGGGTTGGTATATTCAGATCGAATAGCAAGAGGACGGCCGTAAGCATCGTAGGTAAAATTGAGTTTTCGATTCGATGTGGAATTAAACGCAGAAGTTCCCGTTCGCACGATTTGTCTTTCATCTGCACGACTTTGAAGAACCTCATACGGAAGATCGGAATTGGCTTGATAAGTATTCGTC
>DDSI01000153.1 GCA_002343335.1 Bacteriovoracaceae bacterium UBA2394 | reverse complement strand
CGTCCGTAGCGTGCGAAAGCTTGATAATGAATGACCCAACTCCCCGCTTCATTTATTTGGATTTTATCGGAAAAGATTCCTCCTCCCCCGAGTAAGCCGAGCAGCGCAAGGAAAGAAATCACGCCCATGGCCATCCATCCTCCGCGCTGAACGATCCAACTCACGCGCTGATACTTAAGTCGCTCTTTGATTTCCAGCGAGTGTTGCATCCATTCCAAGCTAGAACGTCCCGCAAATCAAAGCGCCCTACTTTGGTTATGATTTGGGTATCTCCGGTCAAGAGGTGCAGAAATTATCCCGTTAGGGCGAATTTGCCAGATGTCGGCAGAGTGACGGTTACTGGCCTCTTAAATCTCGAGCTATTCATGCCTCTTACAAGTAGCCCCCTCCCCTCTCCTCTGGAATGCCAATTGCAGCCATTTCTACCTGAAATGGCCGGATCGTCTGGCCCTCACAAAACGAAACAGTTGGAGATTCTATGAAATTTGAAGGTGTCTTGTTGGTTTCAGTGGTCGCTCTATCGCTGAATGCGGTGGGTTGTGCTTCTCGTTCCGCTGCGGGTTTGGATCCCGTACATTTCAAGTACGATAATTCTGAGCTCACCAAGGAAGCGAAGTCCGTCATTAAACAAAATTCCAAGATGATCAAAACTTCCAAGGTATCGGGAAAAATCCTAGTCGAGGGACACACCGATGAGCGCGGGACGAGTGAATACAATATCGTGCTCGGTGAGCGACGCGCCAAGGCCACGCGCGATTTCTTGATCGCTCAAGGAGTTCCTGCCAGCAAGATCCTCGTAAAATCTTGGGGCGAAGAACGTCCGGAGAGTTCGGGACAAACGGAAAAGGCATTTGCTAAAAATCGGCGGGCTGAATTTGTAGCCTCTATCCAAGATGAGGATCTGGATAAAGCTCAGCAGCGTAATTAAGTCTCAGCTAATTGGGGACAGTTTACTTAATTCGCTACATCGATAGGTGTCGTGAGGAATTGAGTAAACTGTCCCCAATTCTTTTGCCGGGCCCAAACAAAAAAAGTCAGGGCCGGCGCCCGTGATCATCTTTACCACAAAATGACCAAGACACCGGCCCTGGGGCCTATGCGTGTTTTGTTTTATTCCCCCAGCTTTCGCTGAAGGAAACTTTCTAAAATTTGTGGTGTCGCGATGGGGGAAAATTAAAAGAGTGGATAAGACATACGCACCCACGCACACACGATTTCAATAATTGCAAGGCGTGTGCCATTGAATGGGGCTGAATGTTTCATTTTTAGGCCTTCTCTAGAGTTCACTACGAAAGATTTGCGGAAATTATGTTTTTCGTTGCGTGACGAGGCGATTGAGCCACAATCAATCTATATGCAAAATCGTTCGTGCCTGATCGTCGCGCCGATTCAGCACACGGGGATGGGAACTCAAGGGTATTATTGGACAAGGCATTTGCTGCCTAAGCTTCAGGCGGCTGGATTTGAAGTGAATGTCGCACCCAATGGAGATTTGAACCGGCTGGAACTTGCGACGGAGAGCCCTCACCTCCTCGATCAGAAATTGCAACAGGCATTGAAGCCGATCAATCATGGATTCGGAAATCCTGCATTTTCAATTCTACTTTGTTTGCCCGCACAATTTGATCAAATGCCTGGCGAGCAAGTTATTGCCTACATCATTTTTGAAGGGAGCCGTCTCCGCAAAGAAGATTGTCTCCATTTGCAGCGGGCTCAACATATTGCCGTAGCTTCACAGTGGGCCAAAGAGATCGTTATTCAATCTTTTCAATTTCACGGGCTCCCGTTCTCTGGCCAGATTTTTATCTGGCCCGAGGGCGTGGACGCCGATCTCTACCAGCCGCAATCGGATCTGAATCCTGCGTCTGGACCGCTCGCGGTGCAAGATGCTGTGACATTTGTGAATGTGGGAAAGTTCGAAATTCGAAAGGGCCAATCCATTTTAGTAAATGCCTTTGCCGAAATGAAAATTCCGGAAGGGAAAAGCCTTCGACTTCTTGGACATTGGGCCAATTATTGGAATGCGGAATGGATGAAACAAGCGATTGAGCTCCTTCGAGCGGAAGGGTTTGCGAAGGAAATTCCTATTCCCAATTTTCCGCTGAAGCGATTTGTGCATTCGTCCTCCGATAGAAAGTATGTGGATCTTTTGACGGGACACCTGGCTAGTTCCGATCAAATGCTTTGCATTTACAGGGCGGCAGATTTTGGAATCTATCCGTATTTTTCCGAAGCGTGGAACCTACCGCTGATTGAAACGCTGGCTTGCGGAGTACCGTGCGCGGCAACGGCCTATTCGGGTCCCATGGAATTTCTAAACAAAACGCCCTCATGGTTTTTGCGAAAAGGAAAGATGGTTGAAGCGCGGGATACGTTCGGATTTCAAAGTGGAGAAGATGGCGAGTGGATGATCCCAAGCGCAGAGGAATTGAAGGGCGTGATGGAGGAAATGAGTCTTCTCAGTGTCGAAGAGCGTTCTCAGCGCGGCTGGAAGTCTTCCAAAGTGGTGAGGACTTACTTTTCATGGGAAGCCTCTGCGCAAAAAACATTTGAGGATCTGCGAAGTCATTTCTCCGGCTAACTTCTCCTGCTAACTTCTCCTGCCCGAGCGGAGCACCTCACGGAAACCAGTAATCAAAACCAAAGCGCGTGTAAAGATCGTGCGCCTTCACGCCGGTACCGGGTCTGGGTACGTAGGAGTCATTGAACTCCACGTAGAAATACAAATTTTTAAGAGCGGAAGCCTGAAGCCGTGTGCCGATCCAAATCCAGCCGTCCTTAAAATTGAAGAATGTTTTCAATCGGGAGCTATAAGCAGGATAGGTGTAGAGAATATCGGTCGTCCAAGTGAGCCATTCTGAAATGGGAATCCAAGTATAGAGAGAATGGCCTGCGACCCAGCTGTGCTCAACGGGAGAAGCATTCGATCGCTCTTTGTAGCCATAACCTGCGCGAGTTTCGAAGATCAGATAAGACTTATAGAGGAAAAGTGAAAGTCCCCCTGACTCTTCCAGCTCCAGTTCAATTTTCTTATCTTCTTCGTGTCGCGCCGAGCTGAGCGCGAAATAGCCTACGTATTCGTTAAGCGTATGATCGAACCGCAATTGTCCAAGGGCTTTCAAACCATCGTATTGATGACTTTTCCAATAATAGAGTTCTTCTTTCGTGCTCAGTTTAAATTTTCGCCGCCACTCAAATGAGCTCTTTCCCTTCCCCCCTATTTCCAAAAAGTCGGAATTTCCCGCCGACCACGAGCCGAAGGCACCTGCGGCGTGCNNGTGCTTCCAAGGCGATGGTTTTACGATCGGTTGTTCGGCAACACCTTGACCGATGATCATCGAAGCCAGAAGCAGAGAAAAAAAAGGAGAAAACATTTCGGCGTCGGTTTAAATGATGCCGTCCGAAATGGCAAACGACCTAGGTGCTAAGTTTTTGGATCTTTTCCGCCAGACCATTTGCTTTGGGGGATGTGGGTAAGGCCTCTAAAGCCTTTTGAAAACTCGAAAGCGCCTGCATCTTAAAGTCCGGTCCTTTGGCCTCATATGCAAGCCCCATGGCTATGTAGCTATCTTGTAAAATGATAGGCTTTGCAGGATGAGTCGAGGTATCTGCCGAAAGAAGCTGAAGGGCTTTTGTGGCAAACCTTACGGAATCATCTGGCGAATATTTAGATTCCTTCAAGGCGCGGCGCGAGAAAAGCGCTCCGAGGGGAAGTCTTGATTGTTCGGGCGCATTCTTTTCCCAATTTTGAAGGATATCTTCGTGATACGAAATGACACCTTGTTGTTCTAAAATTTGAACAAGTTCCGGATAGGATTTTGATTTCCTAAGCTCCGCTACTTTCTTTCCGTTTTCTTGCATCTTTCTCAGATGATGAGCGTAAGCATCTGCATCCATCTCCGCCACAAATCCTGTTTTGCCATAAATGAAACCATCCGAGGTCATGAGCAGAATGGTCGGATAGCCCGGTACATTCAGTTCTTTTTGCACAGCGTCTCGATGGACAAGTTGAGCCTTTTGATCCGCACTGAGTTTTGACTGGTCCCTTACAAAATCGAAATTGGCGAAAATAAAATTGTTACTCATCGCTTCGGTAAAGGGCTTTCCACCTATCTCTTTTTTCCAAACAATTCTATCGAGGGCCATGCAGGGTGTGCACCAATCCGAGCCATGAAAAACAGCAATGACATCTCGTCCGGAATCTTTTGCCTTCCCTTTGGCATCCTCTAAATTCGGAAGCCATTCCGCTTGCGACTTTTGTTGGAAGGTAAGTTTTTCGATCGCGGAGGGCTGCGTGCAGACTGCGGTCGGTTGGGGTTGCAATACAAGCATCGTGGCGAGCGCAAATAAATGAGGCATGCCAAAAGGAAGTGCAAGGTTGGTGCCGGCTTGCGCTTAGCTTTAATGCTGCTCCTCCGGCCAAGTGTGCAGGCGTATATGCATAGGCCTTCTTCTGAGCCCGCAAATCTTGCGGACGATCTTCTAAGATTGGCGTCCAGAGAGGTTTTAGAAGCACCTTACGGTGGCGCTGATTTTGCAAATTAGAAGTCCGTGAAGCATTTATCTCTCGGTACGGCTGCTTTGTTCTCCCTCGTCACGCTCGTTGGCTGCGGCGAGGAATCCTCGAGTGAATCCATCAATTTGAATGCGACGGGGCCCGCTGCTCCCTCGGAGTTGGTTGTCACCCCTGTAAGTCTTTCCCAGCTAAAACTTACTTGGGTGAATAATTCAAACTACTTGGGACTGAAGGTTGAACGGAAAACATCGGAAGGAACATACGAAGCGGTTGCAAATTTAACGCCGGGCTCAGTGAATTCCTATGACGATATGGCTCTGAACCCTGCCACGCAATATTACTATCGAGTCTGGGGCTACAATGAAGATGGCGAGTCGCGCTATTCCGGCGAAGCTGTGGGGGTCACATTGGCTCCGGGACCTATTGCTCCAAGTGCGCCTCAGAATTTGGGTGGAAACTTCTCCACTTGCTCGAAGGCCGATCTCACTTGGCAGGCTCCTACTTCTGCTGATCACTCAGGCTATTCTCTCACGTACAAGGTAGGTTCTGCGGGAACCTATTCTTCGGACATCGATATGCCGGCCGACGCGCTCGGTAAATCCATTGAAGGTTTGCTTCCCAACAAGGACTACTACTTTCGATTAGTAGCTTTAAAGACGGATGGCTCTGGGATGGTGGCAAGTTCGCAATCGATAGAAATTAATTTTAATAACTATGGCCAATGCCCTCCCTCGCCGCCTGTTAATTTTCGTCCTGCCAGACTTTGCCCCCAAGCGGGCGTTACAATGCTGTGGGATTTACCAGTGAATCCCAACTACGAACGATTTCGAATTGATCGCGTCCTTGGAACGGTGGCCGCCGATGGCACCTTTACTCCCAATACGGGCGCCTCCTTTAGCGTGGTTTGGAGTAGTACCCAAAAGACTCAAGCCTCCTGGACGGATTCCACTTTGCCGGCCAATCAGGCTGCCAGATACCGAATCTCAGCTCGCCGAGGCACGGAGCCAACGACGTCGGAGCCTTCTCCCGCCAATTTTGCGATGTCTGATTTGGTCTATAAAGTCGTTCCCAAGTGCCAATGAGTACCACTTAAGCTTTAGACAGATTTCCCCTGAAAATGTTTAGGCCTCTCCTCGTATTTTCTTGAGAGATGACGCAATCTGTCATTAATCTTAAAGTTCATAAGAGGGGGAATCGCTATGGAGGGGATCCATCTTGCCCGCATCGGCGCGGGCGTTTTTCTAGTTTCGGTCATGGTCGGCTGTAATCCGGAAGTTCTACCGGGTGAAGACGATCTCAATCCTCTCGTGGAAGGACTTGAGTTGTCCTTCATTGGTAACACACCGGTGCGGGAAGTTCCCGACTCGACTACAAAGGAAATGGAAGTGAATGGGGAGGAATTGCGATCTATTTTTAAGGATTTGAAGATGACCCATTTTCACTACTCGCTCTTCCAAAAGAATCGAGATCGAGAGGTCATGCTCAAAGGCCTCGAAAAATTGGTTTCCGAAGTGTCCGAAGATGAATCGCTTCGTCTCATCATCGATCAGAATTTAGGACGGCCGGTGACGAGGGCTCAAATTCAAGAGCTGGAAGAACCTCAGAATGGTATGAAGTTTCAAGATCGCTATGGACGTCTCGCAAAGACGACAAGCGCCTACGCCGCAATCGCCCGGACAGAAGCGATAGCGGATATCAAAAAGTTTGCGGAATGGTCGAAACAAGCGCCGAAATTGATTTCCGGAATCATGGAAGACGATTTTTTAGCCAAGCGAAAGGGCGCAACCCTGTTGAAGCGGGATTTCTTCAAACAACTCTGTCAAGAAGCTCGTGCCATTCAACCGACATTTCAAATCTCGGTCGTCATCTATTGCTTCTCTCAACCCTCGGTCGATCCAGAGAGCGAAGCCGCGGTCTACGCGTCTTTTTTGAATCACGAGTATGACGGCACTTCGCCAACGAGACAAATTTCCACGCTCGTCGATTACCTAAGCGATCCTGAGGTAGATGCCTGCATCAATGAAGTGGCGATTTACAATCAAGGCGAAGGCGCCACACCTGGAATGATGCAGCCTTGGACTGAAAATGATTTTGCGACGTCCAAGCATTGTATGGATGTCGCCAAAGAAAAGTTGCCGGGAAAGAAACTCACTCAAGGGGTTTATCTGACTGCGTACGACACCCTTCCATTGGAAGGCCGTATTCAAAACTTAGAATATGCTTTAAAGACCGGCGCACAATCGCTTTTATTTTTCTACACGCCCACCAAGCCCTATCAAACGGCTGCGCAAAATGAGGAGGAGGTAAATGACAAGGTTCGAGCTTACTTGAAAAAGCGCTTGGGGATGGGAGAGGAATTAGCTTCGAGCGAGTAGACCTTGTTGAGCGCGAATTTCAAGTTCCCGCACGAGAGGAGCGAGGATGACTCGTTCATCGGCATCGAATTGTACGCCATACATATAAAGAGGCGTGGTGCCGACGGCCCGAGGTCTCAAGTAGATAAGTTCTCCTCGAATAACTTTGGAACTACCGTCGCTCAATTCAAACTGACACTTGATCTTTGAAGGCGGAATTAGATTTTGATCGATTTCCCACGCTTGGAACGCACAACCGCCTAGTCCCAACGTGAGCAATTTCAAAGGCACTTTCGCGTCTGCGACGACTCCCAAAACTTGATCTGGAATTGCTTCGACTTGATATCGATGAAATCGACGTTGCGCTAAAAACTGAGGGGACATGATTACTCTCCATTGTACGGGACCTTCGTGTTGGCGGGAGGACCTTGATTTTAGGAGTGATTTTGCCTGTCTTTTCGCCTAATTAAGGCGGGCATGGCCGTGGCTGTTCATTTGAAAAATGTTCAATTTTCTTATCCTCGCTCGGCACCGCTGCTTGAGATTTCGGAGCTGAATATTCCTCAAGGGGAAAGGATTTTCATTCAGGGTGCAAGCGGTAGCGGTAAAACGACATTCCTTGGATTGCTAACGGGAATTCTGACTCCCCAAAGTGGAAGTGTTGAAGTTTTGGGTCAGGAACTCACTCAACTTTCAAGCGGGAGACGCGACCGATTTCGAGGATTGGAGATCGGCTACATCTTTCAGATGTTCAATCTCCTCCCCCATTTGACCGTGGAGGAAAACATCGCGCTTCCTTGCCAAATTTTTCCGCAAAAGCGGAAAAGGCTTGATGGATCCGTACGGGAAGAAATTGAGCGATTGGCTTCTGTCTTAGAATTGACGGAGCATCTTAAAAAGTCGCCTCTTCGATTGAGCGTGGGGCAGCAGCAGCGAGTGGCTGTAGCGCGAGCGCTCATGGGAAAGCCTGGGCTCATTGTCGCTGACGAGCCCACGTCTTCACTTGATTCAGATCGTCGAAACGAATTTCTTCGACTTCTTTTTGAGCAGGTGAGTGCCTCCAATGCCACACTCATATTTGTAAGTCATGATTCTCTCCTTGCCGATCGATTCACTCGACGCCTTTCGATGTCGAACCTGGCTCATGGAGGACGGTCGTGAAAGCATTGCTCTCTTTGGCCTGGAAATCTCTTTGTTATCGAAAAGTCG
>DDSI01000108.1 GCA_002343335.1 Bacteriovoracaceae bacterium UBA2394 | reverse complement strand
GCTGCACTGCCATTTGAGGAATTCTATCGGAGACAAAACGACCTTCGATGATGGGAGCGGCGCCCGAGCCATAGGCGGAATAGCGAACATTGGTGCAGATCGGAAGTCTGATACTTTCATTCGTGGCAAATATTTGTCCTCGCTTAAACAAAACAACTCGATTGCCACACGACGTCGCATTCAATTTTGAAAGTGTTTTCCAAGCGGTATTCGCCGATTTACCGTCATTGGAATCATTCCCCGAAGCCGCATCCATATAAAAAACGGGACGTTGATCTGCAGCAATGGTCACTTGCATGCTCGTCGTTGCTGAAAGGCCTGCTTCATTCGTCACCTTTAAGGTCACCGTGTACGTTCCCGCGCGATCATAGATGTGCGCGGCATTGAAGCCCTTCACGCGATTATAGGTCGTGCTCGCGTCTCCGAAGTCCCATTCGAAAGTGGTGAGAACGGCCATACCGCCTCCCAAATAATTCTGGGAAACCATGCGATCAAATGCCCGATCTCGATTTCGGATACATGCATAGATGCCGGACCTTTGCGAAGACGACATTTTGTCGAAGTCTGCAAGCTCCAAACTCTCGACATCCTTCCCATTCACTTTGGGACAGGAATTTGCCATCGAACTCACATTGGGAAGAGCAGCCACATGAACTGCCGCGGGAGCCTGCATGGACCCCGAATGTTGGACCACGAAGATCTTCGGTGTGGGTTTGCTGAGCGCCCATACCGCAGATGAAAGAACGAAGAAGGAGAAAACGAATGAAGAGAAAATTATCGAGGCGAACTTAAAATTCATTGATCGTCTTGTAATCATGTGCGACCCATCCTTTCCAATGACTGCGTGACTGTCGTTGCAAGGCAAGGCCCGAACCCGAGGGAACAAAAGTTGGCAGTAACTGTTCCATCCCTGAAAGCCGGAACGCGAGGGTTCTTACACTGCAGAAAGTGTTTGTAAAAAAAGTTGGCGATTTGACGCGGAGCTCTATTACTTCACAATGGCCCCAGAAATGTCGTCCAACTGTGAATGTTTTGTAACAAAATCCAGGTTACGTCACACTCCGACGAGCGTTATGCCGTGACGATCGAGCGTGGTCTTCCAGAGCTCGGCATTCTCTTTCAGTTTTCGCCGAGTTAATTCATAGGAGTATTCTACGGCAAGCTTTCGAGATTCAAAATCCATGGGATTAATCATAAACATCGTGGCATCCTCTTCATCGGGTTCGATCAAGAGAATATCCACGTCCGGGAATAGATAACCCATGTACCGAAGTGAAGCGTGAACTCTCAATCGGATATCACATCGAAGCCCCTGATCGAAAACGTAAGTCAGACCCTTTTCGGCGATTCTCCCCTTATCCGAGTAAACCGTTCGCAACTTGACGGATTCCAAATCGTTTCTCACCGGCACCATGGGATTAATCATAATGATGAGGTTCGCTCCCGCGGCCGCTGAAATATCCAAGTGCGCCGTGTCCCCAAGACCTCCATCCACAAAGTGCCTCTTTTCAATTTCGACAGGCCGAAAAAATATGGGAATCGCAGACGACGCTGCAATGGCCTTGGCAAAAGAAACATGCCGCAAACCCGTTCGACCAAATACAACTCTTTGCACCGAATCTAAATCATAAGAGGGAATGTAGAGTTCCTTTTTTAGTTGCGAAAAAAACAGCGGAAGATTGTTGGACTCCATGATGTCTCGAATCCATTTCTCGTAGTAACGCATCGAAAAGAGTCCGGAAGGAAGCGAATCCTTCATCCCCCAGAAATACGATGGCGCTTCCTCAGGGTGCTGGATCTTCATGTAGGTGATGTAAAACAAGGTATAAATGAATTTTAGAACTTCCCCTCCAATATCTAACGGACTGAAGCGGTAAATATCTTTTCTGGTAATTGAAAATGTATCGCGATGCTCTTTCATCACCGCCTCAACCAATTCCTGAGGCTGCATACCTTGACTCATCAATGTCGCCACGAGGCTTCCTGCGGAAGTCCCAACAAAGACGTCATGGTCGACCGTTTTTTTACTGAGATGATCATCGAGCGCGGCAAGCGCGCCAAAGTGAAAAAAGGCGCCGGTGACTCCGCCGCCTAAAAGATTAAGGCTCGTCTTTGAACTCAAACCCCCTCGCCCTTTACTTTGACTTGGATTTCTATGGCCTTCGCTTCACTTAGGTTTTGATCGGCGGAAACCAGCAAATCTCGAACGGTCGAAAGGTTGAGATTATTTACTTCCGTATTGAGAAAGTTCACGAATGTTTCCCGCGCACTATTATCGCAATTATTACCTTCGATTTTTGCGACCAGATTCCACTCTAACTTGAACTCCACATCTGCCATGGCCCCGCGAATATCAGACATGCCCGTCAGTTTGCACCCCGACATATTCTTTTCTAAAGTCTCAGAGCGCTCCACTTTCCCATTCGAAAGGATGGGAAGATTCACTTTTTGTCCATTCACGCGCAAAACGTAATTTCCATCTTCAATCAGGCGCTGAATCGAATCCTTTGATTCACCTGGCTTAAAGTCGACTTTGTTTTGAAGGTTTTGGGTTCCCTTCGGAAATTCGATCTTGGCTTTCGCTTCTAGATTCTTCAATTGGTATGAAACTTGGCGTAAATCTTGAACCCCTCGGTACGATGATGTGGAATCATCATCTCCGCAGGCCGCTAATGAAATTGTCGCCAAAATGAATCCCAAAGTTCGCTTCGTCATGAGTCGCAACCCCCTGAAAATATTGTAAGAGCGTTAACTCCCTTGGAGCAAGGAATGCTCAATTGAATGCATTGCGTTAGGCGCTGATCTCACTCGCTCTCACGAGAACGGTCGTCTCTGACATTTCTTTCATCGCGTACAAAACTCCCTCGCGACCTAAGCCAGAATTTTTCATTCCGCCGTAAGGCATTCGATCGGATCGAAACGTCGGAGATTCATTGACGATAATCCCCCCCACTTCCAAAGTTTCGGCCGCCAACTGAACGTGGGCTTCATTCTGAGTAAAAATTCCTGCTTGCAGTCCGAAGGGGGAGTCATTCACTCGACGTAAAGCAGTCTCAAAGCTATCCACCGACTCTAAAGTGGCAACCGGTCCGAATGCCTCTTCACGCATCAACCGACATGATCCAGGAACGTCCGTCAAAAGAGTGGGCAGAAGACATCGATCGGTTCGTCCTTCCCCATACAAAATTTTTGCTCCCCCCTGTTTGGCCTCCTCAATCCACTCCGACAAACGTGAGAAGGCTCGCTCATCGATGAGGGGTCCTACGAGAACTTTTTCATCTCGCGGGTCGCCCACCTTCAGTCTTTGAATTTCCTCCAGAAGCATCCTCTGAAATTTTTTATAAACATTGTGATGCACATAAATTCGTTGAATTGAAATGCAAAGCTGCCCTGCGTAGCTGAAAGCTCCGAACGCACATTTTGCCGCCGCCTTTTCAAAATTCGCGTCCTCATCGATAACCACAGCAGCATTTCCACCCAATTCTAGGAGCACCTTCTTTTGCTTCGCCCGGTCGCGAAGCATCCATCCTACGGTGTCGCTTCCCGTAAAACTGAGGACAGCGATTCGTTTATCCTCCACGGCAACAGCAACTACTTCCGGATCCGCAAAGACGATTTGAAGTAGCGCTCGCGGCAACATTTGTGCCGACGAATCGATTTCATGGGCTGCTTCCAGAAAGATTTCGCCAAGAATGGCGGAGGCCGTAGGAGTTTGGGGCGGAGGTTTGAGCACCATCGGAGCGCCTATGGCCAGGGCCGGCGCCACTTTGTGCGCGACGAGGTTTAGCGGAAAATTGAAGGGAGTAATGGCAAGAACGGGCCCTCTCGGCCACCGCCTCATGGTTGCCCTCGAAGGGCCAGCCGGAAGAGCAGGGCTTTCAATCGATATTTCTTCCTCACTCCAACGAACAGTCTCATCCGCCGCGATCAAGAAAGTCGCTGCAGCTCTCTCCACTTCAGCGCGCGAAAGAACGATTGGCTTTCCAGCCTCGTCACAAATCGCGAGCGCGAGCTCTTCTCTTCTATCCAAAATAAGCGCGCTCATGCGCTGCAATAACTGAATGCGGCATGAAGTTGGCATTTTTCTCGCGAGTACCTGACACTCCTTAGCCTTCTGAAGTGCCTGCTCCATCTCGGCCCTATCCGCATCGATATATTCCGCGATCTTCTCGCCATCCCATACTCGATTCACGGTGCGGACCGCTTCCGGAGCGGGGTTACGCCCCTTTGTCCACCCGCCTCCAATGAGATGCTGAAGCCTTCGCATGACTGTCATTATGAGCCGGGACATCTTCCGACGTACAGAAAAGCCTCATTCTAAGCGGTCTGGAGCAACTTTAAGACCTTCTGATCAAGATCGATCTCTGATATACTAAAGGCGCTTAATGGACGTAAAAAGGGCTTAAAGAGAGGAGGCAAATGCCATGGATCGGGCAAATATAAACTCATCAAAGTTGCCGGTTCGCTTCGACGATGTCAGTCGCCGACCGATTGAATGGCCGACTTTCTTGCTCGCTTTGTTTACCTATTGCCTCTTTGCGCTCTCTACTGTCGCCTATATTTTCTTACCCATCCTCACGGCCCCTCTTTGGATTCTTCTCAATGCCATTGCCGTCTATTTAGGATTCACCGTCATTCACGAAGCTTCGCATAAAAATATTATCCGTTCGAATGTCCGGATGAACCATCTGCTCGGTTACTTGAGTGGCATCATCATGCACGGATCATTTTATCAATTTGTGCTCATCCACCATCAACATCACGCCCATACCAATCATCCCGAGAAAGATCCGGACTATGGAGCGGCGGGAAAAATGAGCATCAGTCTCATCCTTAAGATTGGTCTATTTTTGTTCCACTACATTGAATTTTTCTGGAAGAAAAACTTGGATCATTTACGAACAAATCCGGTGGCGACCTATTTTCCCTATGTCATCGTGATGGGAATTTATGCAAGTTCGATCGTTTTTGGATTCTTAGAACATGTGCTCATCATCTGGACGCTCCCCGTTTTTCTGGGAACCGTCTGTGTCATGATTGTCTTCGATTATATTCCTCACACTCCTCACAATCGCCAAGGGCGCTATGACAATTCGAGAAACTACGTCGGAAATCCGGTTTGGTCATGGCTGTCGCAAATGCATGCTTATCACATCGTTCACCATCTCTCTCCCTCCATCGCTTGGTACCGCTATGAGGAAGTTTATTGGAAAAAAAGAAAAAGCCTTTTGGAAGCCGGCGCTCTTGAAACAAAGGTCGATTGGAAAACGCTGGCCCTCACCGCTCAAGAACGTGCGCAAGAAAAATTCGACTCTTTGCGTTCACGCTTTGGAACCTAAACTGTCAATAAAACCACTCGCTCTTAGGAATTGAGAGTCGCTAGCGTAGGCATCATGTTGATGACTACTTTGGCCCTCACGGCTCTTATTCAAGACCTTCCCGAAAATTTAGAAGCGCATGTCCGAAAGCTTGCTGGAGCTAACCCTCCGCGAAACTTTGAGAACGTGAAGTCGTTAGACGCTTCAGCAGATTACATCCGTTCTCAATTTCAATCCTATGGACTCAAAACCGAAGATCAAACCTTTGAAGCAAACAAGGGGAGCGTTTATCGAAATATTTTGACCAGTGTGGGCCC
>DDSI01000063.1 GCA_002343335.1 Bacteriovoracaceae bacterium UBA2394 | reverse complement strand
CTCCTGAAACTTTCATAACCCATCCTGAAAATACCCAAGCGATTAGTCCAAGTAACACCGCGACCACCCAGCCCGCATGCACAAAGGGTTTTGCTCGACGAGCTTTCGTCGCGCGAATGACCCCCAGTATGGCCAATAAGATTAAGACCGCTTCGAAGCCTTCTCGAAGGACGATCCCAAATGCCAGAGAAAACGTGATCCAAGGTGAAGAAGAATCTTTCGCCTGCTGCAGAAGAGTCTTGGCTTGGTTGAGATAGGACTGAGCTTCTTGAATGGCCGGCTCCAATTCTTCAACACCTCTTTTTTTTCCGATCACGGATCTCACTCGAGCCATTGAAGTCTCGAGTTTCATCACGAACTTTGAATCCATCGACAGAAGGGTTGGCTCCAAAGGCTCTACGCCATCTAAGTAAGCCATTGCCGCTTTAGACATCGCCTCTTTTGTATTTCCAGCTCGGTAAAATTCAAGTGCATCCGTTAGATGCCGATCCGCGGTATCTAGAGAGGCTAAAAAAGCTCCAGAGTCATCGTCGGAACCAGCGCTCTTTGTTCGGAGGATTGCCAACTGATCTTCTGAATCTTTATCGGAGAGTTGCCACTCGGTTTTCAATTCTTCGTCCGTCTTTTGAGCGGCGTCATCCAGGGAAATTTGAAATGCCGCAATCTTTTCCGGATCGATGGACTTTGCGCGATCGGCATAGCGCAAAGAAAGGATATAAAAGGAAAGGTCCCAAATATCGCGATCTTTCAAATGAGGATAGGCCGCCATCCCCGTTCCAGGAATTCCCAAACGAATCACGTTGAAATTGTGGAAGGCATTGAGAGCCTGCATGTATTCACCATCATGAAAATTCCGTGGGGCTGGCTCTAGTCCCTTGGCTGCGGGACCATCGCCCCGTCCTTCCGATCCGTGGCAAGATATGCACTGAGCCTGAAAAATGGATTTTGCATTCTCAAAATTTGGCCAACTCTCAGGCGACATATTTAATTTTGAAATTTTTAGAACGTCCGACTTAATCGAAAGCGCCATTTCAGAGACCTTCTCAGCATCCGCTTTGCTGTGAATGAGTCTTTGTAGGTTTTTTGCTCGTTCAACGACGGGATGATAATCCGTGGAGTCCAGTCCTCCCGCAATTTTTAGGACTAAGTCCGCGAATTCAATTTGTTCATTGTACTCAAACTGTTCAATGACCTTTCCATCCCGAACCGCTCCGCCGTAATCCGCAGCTAAATAATCGAGCAAGTGTACGATCGCCCTCGGAGAACTTTCAATCGGAGACTGAGCGCGAAGCGCTGTGGAGCTCAGTCCAAGTAAAGTCAAGAGAATGGCTCGACCGAAGAGCCTCGACAATTTCATCCTAAAATCTGACATAAAACGTATTGATAACTATTATCAACTACGACGCGAGGGCCCGGGTCAATTGAAATAGCGGAAATTAGAGGAAGAACGTTATGCCCTGCGACGCAGGGCCAGCTTAGGAAGTTCGAAGATGAAGTCCGCCCCCGATCCGAGATCGGATTCCACCCAAATTCGGCCTCCATGAGATTCAATGATCCCCTTCACTAAAGCCAATCCGATGCCAGTTCCCGTTTTGTCGGGAACATGAAGGCGTTGAAAAATTTGGAAGATCTTATTGTGGAATCTCGGATCAATGCCGATGCCATTATCACTGATTCGAAAGCGGTGGACCGAACCTTCATCCTCCGAAGAAATTCGAATGGAGGGGACATTGCTTCCACGATATTTAATAGAATTGCTTATGAGATTTTGAAAGACCTGCAAAACTTGACGACGATCGACGCTCAAGGTGGGGAATTTGCCCTCACAAGATATTTGAGCTCTAGATTCAGCAATTGCCACTTTCAGATTTGAGAGCGCCTCTTTTAAGAGCTCGTCGATCGACACCGCTGTGAGATCGGTCTTTCCATCGATGGCGCGAGAATAGGTTAGAATATCGCGGATCATCGCACTCATTCGTCTCGACGCTTCCACCACCTGCTCCATAATGGATTTCGATTCACTGGAAAGTACGTCGGATTCCCTCCGTCTCAACAGTTCCAAGAAAATTGAAATCGTGCGAAGAGGTTCCTGAAGATCGTGCGAACAGACATAGGCAAATCTTTCTAGATTTCGGTTGGATCTTTCCAACGCCTTTGAATGTTGGATTAATTTTTCTTCTGATTCGCTTCTCGAAAGAGCATTTGCAAACACCTCCGCCAGAATCTGCAAAGTCGTCACCATCTCTCGGCTCCAGGGCGTTTCCGTTACATAGTCAGCGCAGATGTAGCCCCGAGGAGGTCCCTGGAATTGCAAGCTAATGACGAGGCAGGACTTTACACCTCTTTGAATCATTGCATTTCTGTCAGCCTCTGCTTCAGAAGGAAGATCCTCCAAACGGTCAATTTTAAAAATTCCGTAAGAGTTCAATATTTGCAACGAGTACGGAAAGCTGGATGCCCGTATATCTTGGAATTGCGCCAAGTCATTCGCGGTCCCTTCGCGATTCCACTGATAGATCATGTCGGTGACGTCTCCGTTCGGACGATTGATAAAAATTCCAAATTTATCGAGTCCGAGAGTTTCACCAATTTCTTTTATTGAGAGCTCAATTTCTGAGAGCGGTGAGATTTCGGTTTTATTTAAAAGTCGCTTCGTGATTTCCAGAAGTAGATTTTCATATCGAAGTCGCTTTCGAAGTTGGATTTCTTCAATTCGTAGTGCTCTGGCCTCCGCTTCGGAAAGTCTTTGCTCTAACTTAAATTTTAAATATCCGACCCCGATTGCGGTAATGATGGCCGTCAGAGAAAAGATGCAAATCTTCACTATGTTCAAAAAATGAAAATAGTCTTCGAGCCCACTCAACCCTACGAGGTAAACGAGGTAACTTGCGATCGAGCAAATCGCGATCACTGCGGCGTCAACGGGTCTAAACGCCGCCGCAACCATTCCAATTCCCAAGAGAAATAAAGGTTGAGGGCTGACTCCCCCAAGGGATCTCGAATTTAGAACGAAGTGAAAAATCGTGAGAATGAGAGCAGGTATGAAAATTGCGACAACAAGTCCATTTTTGAAGGGTTTTCGCATATGAGGGTCTCGCTACTATCGGATGTCCAATAGATTGCAAGGCCAACGAGCGAGCGAAGTCAGGCGAAAGTCCTAATGCCTATTATGAGACCGAAATGATTCAGTTTTTTGCGGCCTCATTTCGAAGTGGAATTGTATAGATCACCTCGCGACCCTCCACGCGACTCTCACACGAGAGCCACTGCGCCTTAGACGGAAAGGGGATTTTTCCCGCGAGAAAAGATCGCTGAGATTCCTTGAGAAGCACTACCTCGGTTGAAATCTCCTCCCGAGCTACCGACGTACACTTCACTGCGGAAGGACTTCCCGCCAAAACTTCGACCGTTGTTCCAACACTTTGATTCGGCCGGGGAGAAATGACTTCGAAATGTTTTGGAGTACCCTTCAGCTGAATCGAGATTCGATGGGGAGGATCGATCAAGAAAACATTCTTCGATTCGTCTAAATAAGATACTCGCCAATAGATCGTCTGATCGGAGTCCCAAAAGCGCTCTAACACCGACGCCTTTGAAAACTCCGAGCCCGAAAATAAAATCTGCGTGAAGCCCAAATCCTTTGCGACTTCAATTCGATAAGAGGCGGCATCTGGTCCATTTTGCCAGGTCATCTTTAAATTTTGCGTCCAAGGATTGAGCTGAACGTCCACATCGCCAAATTGAGCCGCCACAACGAGCTGGGATTTCGAGCCTTGAAATCGATTTCGATAGGCGTCGAAACTCTCTACGTCGAATTGTCCTCGCGCTTCACCCGCGCGCCAGTAAAAACTGCCGGGAGCCAAATCCTTAAAAACCCATTGAGAAATTAGGCGATCCGATTCCCAATGCATTTTGGAAAATTCTCGATCCTTTGCGACGACCAATCGAGCGGGTTCTTTCCAAGCTATTTTATAACCTGGTGAGGATTCAAAGGGCACTAGGACAAGGAGTGCGCGATCGCTGATCAATTTCGCACTTGGAATCGAAGCCTCTGGAAGACTTTCCTCCCTCGGCTTTGAAGTGACAGGTTCTACCTTTTTGGGCGTGGCCGCTACTTTCGGTTTCACAATGACATCGGGTTCAATCACCGAGGGCGGTGGAGGAGGAGGTACGAGTTCCGGCACCGAGGGGGATGCCGTGGCTGACGGAGCGGCACTAGGGGATGATTCAGAAATGACTTTTTCGGAGCGAGACTTCCACCAGAAAATGCCGCCGCCTAACAGAGCCGCCGCCGCTCCGGCCAAAACTGTTTTCGTGATCGCTCGCTTCAATTTCTGACGTTTGCCTCGAATAACGAACGAGGCCTTCGCAGGATCTTTTAAAAAAGAACGCAGAGCTTCATTGTAAGGAAAGAGTCCGCGGCGTTTAAGCAGGTCATCAATATCGGCAATCATCAAATCGACATTCGCATATCGTTTCGTAAGATCGACCTCTAAGGCTCTGCTAAGAATTCTTTCGAATTCATCGCTTAAATCCGGATTTTTTTTCTGAGCGGGGTCAAAACTTCCTCGCACGATCTTGAACCACACCGTTGTGGTCGAATCACCCTGTTGTTTAAATGCATGCGTTCGAGTCGCAAGCAGATAGAGCACCAGTCCTAAACTAAAAATATCACTTCGCTGATCGAGAGGACGTCCTTCAATTTGTTCAGGCGAGGAAAAGCTCGGAGTGCCTACAAAAATTCCCTCTTTGGTAAAGCCGTCGTCTTGATTGGTGAATTTGGCCAAGCCAAAATCGGAAATCTTTACGCCTAACTCAGGATGAATGAGAATATTGGCAGGTTTTATGTCGCGATGCGTGATGCTCTTTTGGTGAGCAGCCTTTAACCCCTGAAGCATTTCCATCGCCAACATGAGGACATAGTCTTCTGGGATTCGGGGAATACTTTTGACCAATGCTGAAAGAGTGATTCCCGGCATGAACTCGACCACGAGTGCCGCACGCCCTTCATGTTCAAAAAAATCGTAGACCGTTACGACATTCACGTGACGAAGCTGGGCCACGACCTTTGCTTCATTGCGAAAGCGTTCGACGACATCTTTCCGCGCTTCCAAATGCTCGTGCAAAAGTTTGATGGCGACTTCGCGATTGAGAACATTGTCGAGTGCACGATAGACTGTTGCCGTGCCGCCCTTTGCGACTCGCTCGACGATGGTATATTTGCCAAGTTTTTTGCCCACAAGAGAATCTTGCGCTTCGGAAAGCGTCGGCTCGTTTGTGACATCGGAACTTGAACTTGAACTCATAAATTGATCCGGCGCATCATCCCTCGTGGATGTTTTTCACAGGTGTTTTTTCTTGGAGTCCCCTCACCCTCAATCTACACTGAAGGTGAGTTCAAGATGAAGCTTTCTGTCTCTTATCAACAACTTAGACTGCTGAGTGTCATAGGAATTTTCCTCACACTTCCTTCACTCACTCACGCTGCCTACAGTTATAAAGCTCAACCTGGACAAGTTCGCTTACTGGGAGCCGAAGTCCTTGAAGCAGGCGATTACAACCTGCAAACTTCCTTTCAGTTTTTTCAACAAGACGAACTCCTCGAAGATACCGATCGTTCCACGGTGCGTCGCACGCAAGGTTACTTAGGATTCGGTTATGCTCTCACTCCAAATATTCATCTTTCGGGCTCGGGAGGATTTAGCATCGCCTCTCGCAAACCCACCCGCGCGACGACGGGAGCTACGACAGGCGGAGAGACCATCGACCTATTGAAATTTTTTGGAGCAGCCTATGCGGCGTACGACGTTGGTTCGAACTTCTTTGGTTTAGCACCCAAAAGACTTACCGCAGGAGGCGCGCTGGAAATCGACTTTTCAAAAATCACACGATTCATTGCCGGTCCAAACATCATTCCACGCCTTATTGTCTCGACGGACTTTACGGACAACCAAGTCGTTCCCTATAAAGCTCATTTGAACCTCGGGTTTCGACCCGGAAATGGTTCTCGCTATTACGAAGAGTCGGACACGACCATCAAGGACTTAGACCGACTGGCCACTGACACCATAAATTCCTACGCTGTGACCTTCGCCACCGGCATTGAGTTTCCTTTGCAACAGGTGACGCCGTCACTTGAAATGCACATGGAATACGTGATGGATGCGGGCTTCTCGAACTCGCCAAAGTGGATTACGCCCGCCGTGAAAGCACGTCCCTTTTCTCAAAAGAATATTGAAGTTTTACTGGGCGTAGACGTTGGGCTTTCTTCTTACACGGCCACCCCCACAGGACAAAAACCGGCCGCTCCGGCTGTGCCCTTATGGAATATTTTGCTCGGATTCTCCGTTTCGAACTTCGGAAAAAAATCAAATGAACTCGCCGTGGATCGACAACAGTTCGAAAATCTACAAACAACGTTAGCATCTCGGGAAAAAGTGCTCGCGGGTCTTCAGCAAGATCTCCAATACAACACCATTCAAGGTCGAGTCATCGATGCTCAAACAAAGGAACCCATTGCCGGAGCTTCCCTCAGCTTCCCTGACAATTCGGATTTTAAAACTTCGACGACCGACGAAGAAGGAAAATTCATCCGTTACTTCAAAGCGCTCTCTGGGAACCGCATGGCGATTTCCAAAGAAGGGTATGAAACTTCCTCCAAGTTTTTGGCGATGAAACCCGGAGAACGGGTCAATGTGGATATTGAGCTTTCCAAATCAACCGGCGAGGCCCGAGGATTCTTTGTAGCGACGATCACGGATCCGGATGGTCTTGGACTGCCCGCACAAATCACTTTCACGAACATGGGAACCAATGAAAATTCTGCTGCGACGAGCGATGCCGCTGGCCAAGTGAACCTTCGAGTGCGGCCCGGTTCTTATCAAATTACCATTCGCGCGGCAGGCATGCAGACCATTACCGATAGACTTGAATTCGAAGGCGGAAAAACGGTGCTGCGATCTTATAGCTTTGTGAAGGATACCGCCGGAGGTACAACACCTACGCCTGCGCCCACACCTGCGCCTGCACCGGCTCCGACAACACCGGAAATTCCTGTGCCACCGCAGCCGCTCACTCCTTAATATTTACAGGGCAATCCGTTTAGTCCGGGATAATAAGACTGAAGTTTTTCAAAGAGCTGAAGTAGCCCCTCACTCTGCTGTGCCATCAGCGTATACTTTGCGCCAATTCGGTTCGATTCCGCCGAACAACCGTAGCGACAAAGGTAGGCAACGTGAGGCATGAACAAAGTCACCATCGGCGCGCCCAGTTTTCTAAGCATTCGAGGTACTTCGGAAGCTTCCTCTGGTGTAATGCCGGAATAATCCACTCGACCAAAATCAAAAATGGGAGAAATGGGCCGAGTTGCCCCCGCAGCTCTCCATTGACTGCTCAACTTTCTAAACCCTTCCGCATAACTCGTCGTGTCGCCGCGATTATAGAGAAAGGGCATAACGAAGTGCGCGTATTCAAAAAGATCTTCAACGCGCAAACCGAACTTTGGAAAGTTGGGTTCAGGCATTACAGTCACATAAAATGTCTTTTTATAATAATCCGCGAGCGCGCGAATTTTTTTCATCACCATCCGATGCATCGAACGATCGAGCGCAATCTCGGCATCGTAGGCAATGCCGTCTGTATAGGGATCGGCTAACATTTTAGAGGCCGCCATGCGCACGTAATATAAATATTCATCCGGATGAGATTCGTAATACTTCCGATCTCTCTTCAAAGGATCGTTGGTATACAAATAGAGCGTATGAATCGTTGGAACGAGAGCGTAGCCCTCTTCCTTTAAGCGTTTCATATCAATGCCTTTGGGTTTATGCGCTCGTACTGGATTTCGGTAAAATAAAAGGCGTGCACCATGCGTGCGCTTTAAGTCGATCAGTTCCGAAGTCGTAAGATGATCACTCTCCGCGTCCCAGAGCGCATAATAATTCTTTTCAGCCGTCGAAAGGGTAGAGCAAGTTGAGAGATTCTCTCTCTTTAAACACCGCTTATTGGAACACCCATAGAAACAGCCGACGGGTTCTTTGGTAAGAGCTCCCCTCTTTGTACACCCTGCTTCATTGAGCGTGTAAACCGACTTGGTGTCGCAAACGTCTTTCAGACATCGTCCACCTTGGCAGGCTTCCGATCTTCGATACTTGGATCCCAGCCATTCGCCGATTGCATCGGGATTTAAGTCATAATCCACGCAGTAGTTTTCTTCTGCGAAACTAGACGCTGGAAGGAGAAGGATGACGGTTAATATCTTTATATATAGACGCGCGTTGCCCACGCCTCTTTAAAATGCAAGATCTGTGACCGCCCGAAGCTCTTGAAATAATTGAGTTTTTCTACTGGCTACGCAAAGTTTCTATTAAAACCGGTCCGGTTTATTTCTTCTTTGCAGATCCGCTAGATCCCTTCGAAGAGCGAAAAATCATAGCATCGAATGAGAAGGTTCCTGGGCCCCGCAAAAACAACACGACGTAGCCGATAAGATAAACCAACGCCAACTCCTTCTTTGGGTAAGGATCGGCGCCATGCTGTATGAAAAATGCCGTGCTCATCGCAATGACTAATGGAATCACTGATAAGCGAGTAAGCAATCCAACCGCGACAAGACCCGCGCAAATCACCTCCGCGAATACAATGAGAGTTGCATTCACAAATGAGCTTCCAATTCCAAGTGGATCTGGAAATGTCGAAGAAAGCTCATCAAATTTTTGAAACTTGGGCCACCCATGAGCCACAATCATTGAACCACCAAAAAAAAGACGGAGGAGAAGAAGGGATAACGAGTCAAGCGTCCCCTTAAGTTTGCCATCCAAAATTTTATTCAATTGGTGAATCATCTTCTCCTCCGTAAGTTCAATAGGCTTCGGCGTTTCACTCCGCGGGAAGCGTTCCTATCTGTTTTGCAAGAACCACCGCATTATAGGCATCGATATTTCCATAGCCATAGGTATTGTTCGGGATGGCCTGCCCAGAAACACCGCCACAGTTTTCCAAAGTTTTCACGGGTGTCGCTGATAAACGAATGATGTTAAAGGTTGCATCGACCTTTCCGACGAGCTCCGGAACCGCCGACCACAACAGAGCTACGAGTCCAGCCACGTGCGGACCTGCCATCGACGTTCCATTCCATCCCCCAGCGTATCCGCCCCCCGGAACGGCAGATCGAATGCTCACTCCAGGAGCGGCAACATCGGGCCCAAGCATCCCCGTTAAGGCCGAAGGTCCACGACTTGAGAAACTCGCAATTTTTCCACTCGTGTAGCTCATCGCGCCCACAGAGAAAACTGAACCTGAAAGCGTTGCAGGTTGTGCTCCAATCGATTTGCAGGTCGAGCCTTCGTTTCCAGCCGAAACGACCACTGCAATTCCTGCAGCCTTCATAGCGCCCATCGCTTCTAACATTTCCGAACCCTCGCAGCCCTCCGATTCCGGACAACCCCAAGAATTGTTGATGACATGAGGAGAGAGCTCCGGATTTCCCGCCGTCATGGGATCCGTTCCGTGAGCGAACGGTGCTAAGAAAAATTCAAAGCATTCGAGATACGTCGTGGGTGCACCAAGCCCGGCATCCATGTTACGGCAAGCCATCCACTTTGCGTCGGGAGCCATTCCAATTTGATTTCCCTTTCCATCGTCGCCTACCACTGTGCCAATGGTGTGCGTACCATGTTGATCGTCGTCACAAGGAATAGCGACGCCATAACCACAGGAATTCGAGCCCGAATTAATTTGCTCATGAATTGCGTCGTGCCACTGAAAGGCGTGATCGACGGCTTTGGTTTCCCCGTTGTATCCTCGATATTGATTGATGAGAGCGGGGTGATCCCATTGAACGCCCGTGTCTTGTCCAGCGACAACGATTCCCTGACCCTTTGCTCCGAATTCACTCCATACTTTCGGTGCATTTACGTAAGAAATATTTTTCTCAATTCCCGCAGTACGAATTCCGACCAGACCTGGAGTTCGAGGTTGCACGGCTAAAGCGACTTGAGGATTCGTGATGATACGACCCACGTCTTCTCTCTCCGCCAGCGCTTTCACGGTTTCTTCGTTTACTTTCTTCGCAAAGATCATGTTGGTGATATAGAAGCGTTGAAATTTCAAATTCTTATCTTCTAAAATTTTTACCACCGCCGGCTGAGTCTCTTGAGCCACTGCCGTAAGAGCTTGGTAGACAAAAGCACCTTTCTCGCTCTTCGATTTGAGTTCGATCGCACCACTCAAATCAGCCTGCTTCTTTAAAACGATAACAATATTTTGTGCCGCAGTGTTGTCGCGCGCAAAAGTTTCTCGCACCTCTGCAGAAACTTTTTGCACGTAGATAGACGCAGGCGCCACTGTCTGTCGCGCACCGACCCAAGCCATGCCACCTGCCAGGCCCATAAGACCTACTGAAAATACAATGAGATTACGTGATGATGTGAATTGCATTGATCCCCCCCTAATGTGCTCGACTCTAGCAAAAGCGCTCTCTCCTGGACAGCATCGCTTCGAGTCGCTACCGATTTAAAATGTTTTTTGACCTTTGGATTTTGATGGGCGCTGGGGCGTGGTTGGGACTGCTTCTCACTCCATGGATGCCTTGGAGCACACGAGAAAATTTAGACTCCAAT
Organism: Bacteriovoracaceae bacterium UBA2394; assembly: GCA_002343335.1. Classification (GTDB taxonomy): domain Bacteria; phylum Bdellovibrionota; class UBA2394; order UBA2394; family UBA2394; genus UBA2394. The sequence goes on along the minus strand of DDSI01000063.1, from coordinate 13,021 downwards.
TCGAACAGCGATTCCTGGAAGTCTGTCGATCTCTCCGATGTCACCGTGTTGATGCCTGCGCGAAATGAAGAAGAGACGATCGAAACCACGCTAAACGCTTTGAAAGCTCAAGGTGGCAATTTGAAGGTCGTGCTCGTGAATGATCAATCCACTGACAAAACGTCGCAACGCGCTAAGGCAGCGAGTCATCCTTATCTTGAAATTGTGGAAGGAACAGCGCTTCCCTCTGGCTGGGCAGGAAAATTGTGGGCACTGGAACAAGGACGTCGACACGTGAAGACGCCTTACGTACTTCTGCTCGACGCCGACATTCAAGCTCAACCGGGAATCGTTGCGGCACTTAAACTTAAAGCTGAAGAAGGTTCTTACAGTTTTGTTTCCCTGATGGCACATCTCCAGATGCAAACTTTTTGGGAAAAACTCTTGATCCCCGCGTTCATTTATTTCTTTAAACTTCTCTATCCGTTCTCTTTAAGTAATTCGCCTCGCTCGTCCGTTGCTGCAGCGGCGGGGGGATGCATTCTTTTAAAACGGGAAGCTCTCGAAAAAATTGGCGGATTTGCCGCCCTTCACGGAGCGCTCATCGATGACTGCACTCTGGCAAAAAAAATCAAAGGGGCAGGATTTACACTTTGGACGGGGCTCACCCACTCCGTCACAAGCCACCGAGAGTATTCTACGCTTTCAAGCCTTTGGATGATGGTGGCGCGCTCTGCATTCACGCAACTCCGCTATTCGAACCTTCTCCTCATCGGCGTCACCGTGGTGATGCTCACCGTTTTTTGGGCTCCCCTCCTAGGAGTTTCATCGAGCGACTCTCAGCTTGTGCGCGTTCTTAGCGTCGCGGGATGGAGTGCCATGGTGCTCTCCTACCTTCCCACGCTTCGCTACTATCGATTGAGCGGCCTTTGGGCTCTCTCACTTCCATTGATTGGAACGATGTATTTGGCGATGACATGGACTTCGGCGATTCGATTCTGGAGAGGAAAAAAATCAGAATGGAAGGGGAGAACTTATTCCTCCGAAAAGGCGCCACTGTCGGACAAAACTGCCGCTTAGTTTTTTCGTTTGAGCCATTTCGTCAGCAGAGATTTGAATTTTTCGCCGGCCGATTTCCTTTTTGCCTTTTTGAGTTCGATTTGAGCAGCGGTTGATTCTCGTTTCTTCTCTATCGTCTCAATCCAGTTGTGAATCGAATTGCCGTCGACCTGATTTGCCCGAAGCTCATTGAGTAAGGTGGGAAATGATTTTAAGGAATGTTCGGTAAGTTCTGAGCGCTCCATAATCGCCTCAAATACTGATGCGAGACGCTTCGAAACCGCCGATGAGGCTTCCGACAACTGTTCAATTACTTCCTTCGGTATGTAGAGCACGACCGTAGAGTCGTCGGCAGAAATGACTTCCTCCACCAACGTGTCTTGAAGGGTGAAGGGTCGAGCAAGAAAGAATTCATCTTTAAGCACAAAACTCAAAGGCCTCTTGCCTGAGTCGAGTAACAATATCTGACCGGAAACAAGATAACCAAAGCAATCGCTCAGATCTCCCGACTTGAGATTGGAAATTGCACGCTCGCCTCGGGCGAACCCGCGAATTTGACTTACGCCCATGATTTTTTCAAAAGCTCGGTCCGGGAGCTTCTTGAAAATCTTAGAGTTTCGAATGCGATCCTGATCTAAACTCACGCTTGATTATTTTCCTCGTCTCATGGCGCGAATGCGAGCCGCCTCTTCGGTGAGTACATCTTTTCCATAAGTCGCTTCAATTTTATCAAACAATTCTCGCGCATTTAGACCAGAATCCGCCCAGGCTTTGATCTCCGCCTTCACGTTTTGCGCCTCTTTAGTATCACATGAAGCAAGGACTGCTTTAGGATCGCAGCCTTTCGGAAATCCCTTAAGAGTTTGAAATACAAACTCTCCCATCGGAGAACCGCCGCCCGCTGCGGGAGGTGGCATCCCCATTCCTTGCGGAGGAAGCGTTGAGTTATACATTCCTCCTCCATTGCCCATCGGACGCCGAGGCGCGGAGTTTTGTTTCAACACAAGCACCAAAAGCAATGCTGCGATAATCGTAAGCAACGTATTGGTGAGTAACATTGGATTTTTTTTGTCTGCCACAGAAATCTCCTTAGGGGTTTAATTTTTGAGATGCCGAAGTGAATTCAATAGCACCGTTACACTACTTGCTGACATTGCCACGGCAGCTACGGTTGGCGTCAACGTCCAGCCGGCATAGGGAAGTAGAGCACCCGCTGCAATCGGAATCGCAATGATGTTATAGCCAAAACTGATCCACAAATTTTGACGGACGAGCGACCGAGTGGAACGCAAAATCTTGATGGTGTTCGCTACTTCTGAGACATCGCTCTTTGCAAGAACAACCTCGGACGCCGCTTGTGAAATGGAAGCTCCCGACGCCAAGGCAATTCCAAGGTGCGCTTCAGAAAGGGCAATCGCATCATTCACTCCATCACCCACGAAACAAACCTGTTTCGTGACCATGTCCAACCCCTTCTTTTTGGGCTCCTTCATTCGCTTCACGAGCGTTCCTTTCTCCGCAGGAATTACGCCCGCGTGATAGAAACTCAATTTAAGTTCTCTGGCGATGGCTCGAGCCACATTCTCCGCATCACCGGTAATCATTCCCACCTCGAAACCCTCATCCATAAGCTCCTGCACAACCTCACGAGCACGCGTTCGAAGGGGATCGGCAAGGAGCAAAATGCCTTTAATGTTCTTATCCACGCCTAACCATAGCGCGGTTTCGCTTCCCCCTTCCGCTTCCCACTGCAAAGCTTCCGGGATCTGAGTCGAATCATAATCATTTTCAAAAAGCCAAACTAGATTCCCCAGGACGACCTCAAAATTTTTTCCGTCTCTCGTGACGGTGGCCGCTACGCCCTTCCCGCCCTCCACTCGCAGGTCTTTGATGGGCAATGCGGAGATATTTTCCTCCTTGGCACGCTCTCGAATGGCGTGAGCATAGGGATGCTCAGAGTCACGCTCCACGCTGAGCGCCAATTGAACGAGTTCAGAATGAGAAAAATTTTCCACCGCTTTCATCCGCTGTACTTTCGGATGACCCTCGGTCAACGTCCCCGTTTTATCGAAGGCGATCGTCGTAAGGTCCGAAACTTTTTCGATGGCATCCATAGATTTCACCAAAATTCCACGGCGAGCAGCTCGGAAAATGCCAACCATAAAAGCAGTGGGAGTTGCGATCCCAATAGCGCACGGACAAGCTACAACCAAAATAGCAATGGAAGTCGTGATAAAAGTATCTGTTCCCGGACTAAATTGCTTCCAAAATACTGCAACGCCTCCCGCAAAAACGACCACCAACGGCACAAACCATCGCGCGATCCTATCAACCTTTTTTTGAAGCGGTGGTTTTGCCGCCAAAGTCGACTGCACTTCGTTTACGATTTGCTCATAAAGTGACTTTGTCGCGACCGCCGAAACTTTGAGATCAATCGGCTGCCCAACGTTGAGAGCGCCCTGAGGCACCGAAGCATTAAGTTTATAGAACACCGGCTTCGATTCGCCGGTGACGATACTCAAATCGAGCGTTGCATCCTTCGAAATCAAGGTCGCGTCCACCGGAACTCGCTCACCCACAAGCACGCGAACGCTATCGCCCACTTGAATTTCGCCCAAGGCAACATCGCGATAACCTTCGCCACTCACTTGATGGGCCATGGTGGGAATAAGAGAGCGAAAAGTTCCAATGCGCTCATACATTTTGAATCGCACCCAACCTTCCATCCACTGTCCTAGCAAAACGAAAGCCGCAATGAATGCCGCTGAGTCAAAATAAAGGCGATCAAAATCGCCTTGGCTCATATGCCAAAGTGAAAGCCCCCAACTGGACACGATGCCGATTCCCACCAAGGTATTCATATTCGCAGCACCGAATAATCGAAGAATGTCTCTCAGAAAGGATCGACCGAAAATCACCACGACTAAAATCGAAGCCGCCGCCGCCACCCACGGCAGATCCTTCATTCCCGTGACCATGGAAATGCCTGCTAAAATAAAAGACAGGACGATAGGAAGGAGTCGCTTGAACGAAAAATAGGACTGAGGTTGAACTTGATGACCACCGCTACCATGCAAGTGACCTTGGGAATGATCCGGGTCGACATGACAACAGTTGTCCACTTTGTGCGCGTGGGCCGGTGAGGACATGCTGCGATCCTAATGGATCAAAAGCATGCCCTCAACACTTTAGAATCTACAGAGATACTCGGTCGTGCGACACATATCCGCGATTTGTTTTAATGCCGCAGCGTCCACGATATATCTTTCAGCGTAATAGGCCTTTGCCCGACCTTCGCAGTAGATATTGGGGGATTTCATCATCTCCTCACAGCGATCGGTCGAAAAGGTGGAGCGAGATTGAAAAGCAAATTTCTCCATGACCGCCATGTCTAGAATGTAGCGTTGCTTGTAAGCCTCGCAAGAATTCGTGAAAGCTTCGACATTCACTTCCGACCTGAATACTCGAGTCGATCCATTGCCCGAATTGTCCTCCACAAGCCTCATGATACGATCAACCTTCCGTTCGATACGATCCAGCTGATCCTCGGCTCGCGCTTCAGAATTAATAAAAAGTGACAAGGCCAACGCGGCAAATACACCACTGATGATTTTCATAAGATCCCCTCCTTAGATAATTAGATTTTCCCCTATTTCCAGACCTAACAGAAAACGTACTTGCGCACGAGAGATGAATAATCTTCTAATGTTCCTTACCCGCAGGTGTATGCGCCAAGCGAAGCGGCGCCTTCAAGTGGAAGAGTGGGTGAGTGGTTGAAACCACCGGTCTTGAAAACCGGCATAGGGGAAACCCTATCGTGAGTTCGAATCTCACCTCTTCCGCCATATATCCACGGGTCCATTCTGGACACACGCCCAAATTGGCACAGATATTGCTTTAAATGCATGACATGGTGGTCCGTATTACAGGCTTGGTCGTCTCTATTTTTTTCCATTTGGCTTTGCTTTTGATGGCAAATGACGTTGCTGCTCAAGAATCTCCGAATCTTCCCTCCCACGCTCTATGGGATCAGTTGGATGCCTCCTCCAAGATCGCTGTCGAAAAAACATATCAAGATATTCTCAACAATCTGAAAGCATACGCCGAAGTCATTGACCGGAAAATAGGCGAGCTTCCTGCGGGCGAAATTCGTACTGAGGCGATGAGCTATTCAAATTCCATTCGAGCTCTTCAGCAATCTGCGGGATACTTCTTCCAGGACCCTCTTTCGCAAAGTAGCTTTCCTGTCAAAAAAATTACAAAAAAATTAAAGGCTACGGACAAGGAAGCGATTGTTTTATTTGTCACAGAATTTCATGCCCACGTGCAGAGAGAAGGCGAAAGGATGATTGCAGAACTTGGCCAGGCAGCAAGTATTCATGAGACCCATCGACAGAAGAAGGCTACACTCATCCGCAGGAGCGTCATCGCCGCAGGAGCCGCGGCATGCGCTGCCGGACTGTATTCATTGGCGAAATATTTGTTCTGATATTGGGACACCAACTCGACCGAGCCCGCGGACGTGTTCGGATTTACTGAAGAGTCCATTCGGAGCGCCGAGGCTAAGCGGAAATTCTGCGTAGCGCATCCCCAGTTTTCGAGCGACATAGTTAAAACTAATTTGATCTCGACGAGATCCTTCTTCGATCTCTTGCCACCAGGCTTCGTTAAATTCTTTCACTCTCGCTGTGTGTCTTCTCAGAATCACCGTAGCCTCCACCAGGCCGGCTCGTTCCGGATAGCCTTCTGTTCGGTAGCGCTGGACCTGGGAATGCACTCGCTCCTTCGTATCGAGTCGCTGTCGAAGCACGGCTTTGGCTTCCTCGTAAAGACAATCCCGTTTCGGATGCCGAAAAACGCAAATATCGGCGTCTTTTAAAAAAATTCGCACGAGCTCTGGCAATGAATACGGAATCAAAAGTTCCACGCAGCCGTCCACCCACAGGGAAAACTCCGCTCTGGGAAAATATTCATGAGCTAGGACTTTGAATCTTTTGGCGACGCGACAAGGATCCAAAGAATTGAAATCAGTTTCGGAAATCGTTTCCGGAAGCCATCCCAACTTTTGAGATCGTTCTCTGACCGAAAAATTGAGAGCAAATGAAGGGTCATCGAGGAATGCAGTAAAGTTTGCCGATGCTTTCAACCATTCCGGAACTGGTTTTAATAGATCGTAGCCACCCGTGACGGCGGTATAAACCACGACTGGATGTGCGGATTCGAGCGATGACGTTTGGGAGTCATTGATTGAAGATTGACTGGCGAGGCCCACACCTTCCAAGCGCAGCTTTAAATCATCGAAACTCAATTTCTCAGATCTAAAGAGCGAATTTCGAAACCCCTTCAATGCAGTCCATGCTCGACGGTTTAAACAGATCGATTCCGCACTTCCTCGCACTTCCAAATGATGGCCCGACGCAAATGAGACCAACGATTGCAGCATCGCCACTTTGGAGCTTTGTCGGCGCAGACTCACCACCTTCAACGATTTGTGAGAAAGCAATTCATTTTTCCAATAGCGATGAATATCTTTAAGCGTGCTTCGCGGAGCATTCACGGAAATGCCCACAACCCATTCCGTCGGCACCCCCGACCGGATTTCACTTTCTCCTTTCAAGATATCTTCCCAAAGCCCTACGACAGAAAGTCCTGCCGGCATTGGCATTTCACAGGAGGAAATCACTTTCCCATTCGTCCATTGCCTGCCTGTCCATTTGAGAAAAAGCGGTTTCAGATGTCGCTTAAGCGGCCTCTTTAACCACGAAAGCGGGGGATAATCCGTAATGCCAAAAAATGGACTCAATGCTCGAGCCCTCGATCAATGGCGGATTTCCAAACCTTTCCCACAGACTCGATGGACAATCTCTCACGCCACGCAGGTCGCGTCTTTTCCACTACTTCAAAATATTCTTTCGAAAGCCAATATTTCTCATCCTCCACATTGGCCAAGGGAAAGTCGCGAGTCTGAAAATACTCAAAGGAGTAACTTTCCGCATTCGCGGCGAATGGAATACCTGAACAAATAAATTTTTGTGCCTTCGTCGGAGGTTTGGTCTTTTGGTTGAAGCTTTCTAGTCCTTTTATATCAAGGGCGGCCTTCGCTTCGCTCATCAACTTTTGCTGCATCACCGCCGACCATTCGTAAAGTGCATGGCCATTCACCGAGGAAGCCTGAAATTTGAAATCAATTCCGAGCTCCCTTGCGAGCCGAGTCGCATCGGCGCGAGCGGGATAGCCCCCCGCTATTCCATCGCTCAGCAATACCAACTTGGATTTTGGTTTTGCGCTTTCCCACCATCGAAGAACGTAGGGCACATACTGAAAGCCTCCAATCCATAAGATGAACCCCTCGTCGCGATAGGGCGGCGGATTTTCCAATCCAAATTTATTGTGGTGATCTACGTAGGTGATATTTGAATGATGCGGCGAAAGATGAGAACGAAGGCGCTCTGAATGGATGAGAATTCCCTTGCTCAGTTTCAAAAATTCTCGATCTCTAAAAATTTCATTTTCCGACTGATAGTGATCGACCGGAGCATATAGGAACTTTGCCTTCCGCAATTTACGGGAAAAAAACCAATGAAGTTTAGGATGCTGCTTAAGAAAGACGATCAGGTCGGCATTTGGAATAGACTGTCCCTGAAAAAAGGAAACATCGAAATATTTTGAAAGCTCGCGTCCGGTGTCCTCGCCGATCCACTCCCAGGAAGGATAGGGTCGGACTGGCCCCAGAGCAATCTTGGCTTTCTGCCCCTTCACAGCCAAAACGATCCCTGTTTTTGCCACATGTCGTAAAACATTTCTTTTTGCTTTAACAGACTATTCACACTGCCCGACTCTGCGACTCGCCCCTCCTTCAAGAGAATGACTTCATCTGCCCGAGCAATTGTAGAAAGGCGATGTGCGATGACAATCAAAGTTCGATCCCCGGCCAATTTTTCAAAGATTTCCTGAACTCTGGATTCCGCAATCGCGTCTAAAGCACTGGTGGGCTCGTCCAAGATGAGAATTTCGGATCGCTTTAGGAGCGCCCTTGCTAAAGACAGGCATTGGCGCTCCCCCGTGGAGAAACCAGAACCATGGCCGTCCATCATCGCGTCCAACTTCCCCGGCAATTTTCGGATGGCAGCATAAACTCCAACCTGTTGACAGACTTCCAAAATTTCTTCGTCAGAGATTGAGCGATCAATGCCGTAGATCAAATTCTGCCTAATACTTTGCTGAAGCCAAACGGACTCCTGAGAGACATATCCAAATAATTCACGAACACTTTCTAGCGTGCAAGTGGTGGCGTCCCTTCCGTCTATAAAATAGACAGAGTTCGGAATATTATAGAGACGTAGCAACACCTTTGCGATCGTCGATTTCCCAGAACCCGTCTGGCCCACAATGGCCGTCGATCCGCCTTTAGGAAGGGAAAGATGAACATCTCGAAGCGTAGGAACTCCCGGCAAATAATCAAAGTTGAGACCGCGCAATTCGACGCAAGTTTTAAATCTGTCAATTTTATGGGGCCCCTCCTTCATCAACAGAAGATTTGAGGAAGGCCCACAAATTGCCTCGATTTCCTTTTTTACTGCAGGGTAACGATGCACGCTCTTCATGATGCGAATGATGGCATCGATAGAACCCTCTATGTTTTGAAGGGCCAATAGGCTCAGCATGGTGCCTGAGAGATTCTGAGGAGCTGCCGCTATTCGACTGAAGGGAATCGTAGACGCTAAAAGAATCGTGGAAAGAGTTTTTGAAATTCCGTTCACTGGCGTTTCTAGCAAATGCAAGCGGCTCGACGAATAGAGCGAATCAAGTGCATTGCGATTGATCTCTTGGAAGCGAGCGATCTCACGCGCTTCCATATTGTGACATCGCACTAAGGCCGAGGCTTCTAAGATGTTCGTCATGTTGACGAAGCGCCGTTGGTTTTCTTCTTCCTGTTCGTCCAAAATGTCTTCAATTCCTCCCATCACCTTTGCACTGACAAATCTCGTAAATGGAATCACGAGCAACGTAAGAAGAAAGATTTTCCAATTGAAGATACAAATTGCGAGTAAGAACACTCCGATGGTTACTGCACTCATCAAAAAGGTATGAACGTTCTTAATTTGCTCCGCATAAATTCCCGTTTTCAAAGTGAGGAGCTGAGAGACATCCATCCAATGATTCATGGCCTTGGAACTTCTTTGATCGAAAAAAGAGAGAGAGAATCGCAACACCCGCTCAAAAATCTCGTTATTCAATTCCGTTTGAATGCGTTTTGTTGTTTCAAACAAGTAGCGTTCTGCCTGATAACTGAGAGCAATCTGTAGAACCTTTGCGAAAAGTACACCCGCGATAATAAATATCCATAACCAAAAGGAGTCTTGAACCCATCCCGGTAAAAGATTTGAAAAGACTCGCCCCAGTCGCCCATTCAAGATGCTTTCTCTTTCTCCCACGATCAGCGCATGAAGTACTTTGTAAAGGAGGCCGAGCTGCACGATCGTAAGCATTCGTCCTACGGCGCCAAATAAAAGTGAGCGCAGAAATTGTTTTCGACTTACCCCGCGTTTATGAAAGTCACGCCAGACCTCTCCCACGAGTCGAATGGTTTGAAGGAGAAGTCGCCATTTTTTATACAACCTCTCGCGAAACCCCGGGGCCGCTTTCATGGCGTTCTCCGAAAGCGGTGAATGAGATAAAGTACGCTGCCCAATAGAGCGAGGCTCGCTAAAATAGTTGCCACTAAAAGGGGAAACGACGGTAATCCCCAAAAGCCTCGCGGAACGGCATACCGACTTGCGTGATCGCTCGCCGTGAAATAGAGCGCCGCAACTGGAGAATGATAGAGAGGTTGGATATAGCTTTGAGAATCGAAGAGATGTCTCACAGAATTAATGAGAAGCTCAGGGTGACGGCCACCCCAATGACGAATGCCATAAGGAGTAACGTCGGGAAACTCTTTGTAAATCCAGGTTAACCAGAAAAGCCACACAGCATTGATCGTCAATACGCTTGCACAAATTTGCATCCAACGACGTTGAAGGGTGGGTGCCATTTGCAAAAGAATCTCCATGAAAATCCAAAGCGCTCCGGGATAAGAGCCAATAAGATATCGGTATCCAAAATCACTTCCGTTACCCTTCCAACAAATGCAAATGAATAGCGAAATAGTCATCCAAACAATACAGAGCCTCGCAATCGCAGATAAACTTCGCCAGCGCCACAGGCCCGCTCCCCATGCCATGAGCCATGCGGGGGCTGTCCAAATTAATCCCCAATCCGCTCCTATGAAAACATGGAGGACACGAATGAAAGAAAACTGCTGGAGCAAGTGCCACGCATTTAACTTGTGATGATAACCATCACCAAAGGCCGTCCATAGAATGTAAAGCAGCGGCAATGCTAAAATAGTTACGGTTCCGATTCTCATCCAAAGTTTCGAAAAAACTCCGTGCCTCTGATTCAGCAAAAGATAAAGCGGAAATAGAAGTGCAGGAAAATCATTCATTCTAAGGAGAGCAGCCATGGCCGCGCAGGCACAAACGAGCCAAAGGCGCTTCAATTGCATCGCATCGAACATCAATAAAATGAAAAATAACTCAGGAGTGTGAAGCAAAGTTGTGCGATGGGTCCCGTAATATAAAATGGGGACGCAAAAGAGAAAGAGAACGGACCAACCAATGATCTTCAACTGCGTCTTTAAAATTTTTGAAAAATTTCGGTCAATGAATCGAATGAGCAAGAAAAGCGAGCCGATCCAATAAAAAAATGAAAGGAAGGCGACGAAAATGGGAGCGATTCGCAAAAAATCCACTTTTATTGTAGCCCCAAAAAAGACTGTGCTTATCAAACCGGCGGGCCACCAGACAATTGCACTACCGGGAGGATAGGTGCGCGTGTCCAAACAGCCGTATACCGTCGCGCCTGTAAATCGACTCAGCCATTCCAAATAACAAAAATCATCGACATAGGAATACATTCGAAATGCCGGGATCGGTCGAAAACACAGTAGAAAAATAAAGGAACTCACGGCGATAAGAATCGCGAGACGTAGATAACATTCCTTGCGCTCTTGATCAGTTTTCAACCCCTCGCATCCCTCACTTCACGACGAATCGCTCTTAACACGCGATTACCCCGCAATTCTAATAGGGCTTTTCCCAATTTTAAAAACCCATATTTCTTTAGGAGTGCTCGATCGCCCCTACGAGTTCCACTTTTCCGCCTAGAAAGCGAAGTGCTCGCCGACTTTCGGTGATAGATATAGAGATGGTCCGCCAAAACCACTTCGAATCCCTTCTCAGAAGCCCGAAAGCAATAATCTATCTCCGCCCCATAGCCTTCAGGAAAATTGACTTCGTCCAAAATCCCCACCTCTTGAAAAAGTTTCGAACGGAAGGCCAGAAAAAAGCCATTCACGAAAGGAATCTTCGGGAATTTTTTTGCACTTTTCTCCTGAATCAGACAGGAAATCTGATCGTAGGTGGTCGGAAGAACTTCTCCCGGAAATGTCCATCCCGACATCCTTCGACGAGCCTTTGGAACGGAAAACCACGCGGCGGCATTCGACCAAGCCCCCACAATGCCGACACGAGCACTGGAAGCGAACGCTTCACTCACTTTGCACCACCACTCGGGAGGCAAAATGAGATCGCTATTGAGAAGTACGAAAAATTCGGTGGATATGTCTTTCATCAATCGATTGACGGAATAAGTATATCCTCGCCGAATTTCATTTCTCAAAAGAACGATGGAAGGATGTCGAGCACAATAGTCATTGAGATAAGAGGCCACTTCCGCCGACGATCCATCATCGATTACACGCAATTGAAAGCCCGGAGGCGTCTGCGCCCACACGGATTCCAAACAAGCAAGCGTGTCACTCCAAGCGTTATGGACACTCAATGCAATCGTAAGATTTTTAGGGAACTGGGATTTCTCGATCACCCTCACTCCCCTTCGAATGGAATATAATTGTCTCCAATAATCGCCGATTGACCGATATTTGATCCAACACGATCCCCGTTAGAAAAATCAGCATTGAAAATGCAAAGATCCAGAAGCCGAGCTGAACACTTAATATCCAACCTAAAATGAATGCTGAGAAAAATGTTGAGAGGGCGATCCAAGAAAAAACTCGAAGAGAGTTATAGAGGATGATTAAGCGGACCAATGCTCCCGCATTCCGCACCACATAAATGATAGGATGACGAATCAATCGAGAAGGTCGAAGGGGATCGTTGGTTTCAATAGGAACGGAATGAATGCGCATTCCATAATATGCCGCTTGGACCAAAGTTTCCATGGTGTAGGTGTAACGAGTGAACACATGTATTCTCTTAGCCGCTTCACGCGAAAAGGCGCGAAATCCTGTAGCTGCATCGGGAATTGAGATCCGGCAAAGTTTGCTTACAATTCGACTACCAGAAATTTGAAACAGTTTTTTGATCGGCGGAATTTTGGACTGTTTAGAAAAGTTCCTCGCTCCTAGCACGATGTCGGCACGACCCTCAATGATGGGAGCAATTAGTTTTGAAATACAAGAAGTCTTGTATTGATTGTCGGCGTCCAAATTGACGATGAGATCGGCATTCATGTTGAGACATTGTTGGATTCCCCAAGAAAACGTCTTCGCAAGCCCGCGATGCCGCTTCATGGAAAATACGGAGACATGGGGAAAATTCTTAGCCACATGAACGGTCCCATCGGAACTTCCATCATCAATCACGACGACTTTTAGATCAGTGACCCCTTCGATATGCGTAGGAATATTCTGAAGGGTGATGGGAAGAGTTTTTTCTTCGTTGAAACACGGTATCTGAATGCACACCCTCACTCTTGAAACTTATTCGGGGAGGGAATTCGAAGGCAAGGTAGAGCTTTCACTGAGAAGGATCAGAGTCCCCTTTTTCATCCATTTTCATGAGTTTACGGACGTCTGCTATTCCGGTCTTTTCGATTTCTTGGCTTAAAATGCTGGCTTCAATCTCTTGAGTGCTCGTTT
>DDSI01000111.1 GCA_002343335.1 Bacteriovoracaceae bacterium UBA2394 | reverse complement strand
ATACCGAAGAGGCGGAGTCAGAGGGCAGGTCAGGGCCTTTGCGTCCAAAGAACTTAGATTTTTTCTTTAATTTTTGAGGTGGCGGCGAATGATCTGTGGGTTGCTTTGCACGGGGCTGCCACGTCACAAACGAAAATACGACGGTAAAGACGATGATGCCGACTAAAACGTATGTGGGCCAGGAATCAAATGCGTAATCAGAGGAACTATCTGCGAGCTTTCGTTCGAGTTCCTCGAGAGTGGGAAGAGTGGGTGAATCAAAAGAATTCCAACTCATTACGCTTCATGAGAAGGGGTGATGAGTAACTCGCGACCCTTACCTCCGCCCATAGGTGCGGATACAATGCCTTCTCGCTCCATTCGTTCAATCATTCGAGCAGCGCGATTATAGCCGACACGAAGACGGCGCTGAATCATGCTTGCGGAAGGAGACTTTGTTTCAAAGACAACCTGGAGCGCCTGATCGTAAAGATCATCGTCGTAGTCATCTGCCAGCTCTCCTTCCCCTTCCTCTTGCCCACTTTCATCCAAATTGATGGGAGTAGAGTAGTCGGGATCGGCCTGCGCCTTTAAGTGGCGTACAATTCGAGCAATTTCATCTTCGCTGATGAACGGTCCATGCAATCGCTCCAAGCGAGAAGTGCCTGGAGGCAAAAAGAGCATATCTCCATCGCCAATCAGATTTTCAGCTCCGTTCGTATCGATGATGGTGCGCGAATCTACTTTCGAGGCGACTTGAAAGGCACAACGCGTGGGCAGGTTAGCTTTGATGACACCCGTAATGACATCCACGCTTGGGCGCTGCGTGGCGATCATCAAATGAATACCGGCCGCTCGTGCCATTTGCGCCAAACGAGCGATGCTTTCTTCCACTTCGCGTGCAGCGACCATAATAAGGTCTGCGAGTTCGTCGATGACGACCACGATGAAGGGCAATTTTACGTAATGATCTAAGCCCGCCGCTTGCAATACAAGTTCGCGTTGTTTTTCTTCGGGGGATAGAACTTTGTCCTCGCTCTCATCGTCCGATTCGATGATCGCGCTTGAGGTCGCTTCCACCTTCGCCACATTCTCAAGTTCGCGTTTGAGTTCGTCTTCCGAAAGGCGTTCGACTTTTTCATTGTAGGATTTGAGATTTCGAGCACCGAGACTAGAAATTAATTTATAGCGTCGTTCCATTTCTTTCACGGCCCAAGCCAGAGCACGCGAAGCTTTCTTTGGATCCGTTACGACCGGAAGAAGCAGATGCGGAATGCCTTCGTACACGGAAAGCTCGAGCATCTTTGGATCGATCATGATGAATTTCAATTCCTCGGGATTTCCCTTGTAGAGCATGCTTACGATCATGGCATTTAAGCCGACGGATTTACCGGATCCTGTTGCACCCGCGATCAACAAGTGCGGCATCTTTCCCAAATCGGTGATGTAGGGATCTCCGGAAGTCGTCTTACCCATTCCCATCGTGAGCGAAGATCGGGAGTTTTGGAAAAGCGGACTTTGCAAAACTTCGCGAAGGTAAACCGTTTGGCGACGTGGGTTTGGAATTTCAATTCCTACGGCAGCTCGGCCGGGAATGGGAGCGATGATCCGAATACTCACCGCTTTCATGGCCAACTTCAAATCGTCGGTGAGGTTCAAAATATTTTTAACTTTCACCCCAGGGGCCGGTTCAAATTCATAAAGTGTAATGATGGGACCGGGGCGAATGTTCGTCACATGTCCTTGAACGCCAAAGTCCAAAAGTTTTTGCTCAAGCGCTTTAGAATTCGCGATCAATTCATCGCGAGATATTTCAAAATTCCGATCCTCGGGCAGGTCCAATAATTGCAGTGAAGGAAATTCAAACGGACCCGCCGTGTGGGTTTGCGGCTTTTTACGCTTTGGCGCCTCTTGAACGAGAAGGACTCGATCGGCATTTGCATCGGCTTCAGGAGTAGATTTTCGAAAGAGGGGGAAAATAGATTTCTGTTCCGCTGTCGTCGCTCCGGCGGGTTCTTCGACGGGTTTAGGTTCGGGAGATTTCTTTAGAAAATCCGTCCAAACCTTGGGCGCAGGATCTGCAATTTTTTGCGGCTCAAGAATTTTTACTTCGGGGGCTTCTTTTTTGGAGCCCTTCTTGAAAACGTTCAAGCGAGAGAGAAGTCCCTTTTTTGATTGCTCTTCCTCGATCGGCGATCGCATCAGTTTTTCTAAAACTTCTCCCGTTTCTTCATCGATCTTGGGATTCAAGAAGGGCAGTGAAATTCCTGGCAATGGATTCAATCGCTCTAGCCAAAGAACAAATCCAATCCATAGACCGCCCAAAAAGAGCAAGGTCGCTCCAACGGTGCTGAAGCAATAGACGCCTAAGCGAGCAAGCGCAGCCCCCAATCCACCTCCAAGGGGAATTGAAGAGTAAATCGTGAGAGGAATGAGGGAGAGAAGAGCGGAAAAACAAAGCACGAGCAATGTAAAGGCCGCAGGCAACCTCCACTTCGAACGCTTGCCACCTTTGGATGAGTCCAAAAGACTCTGAGCTTGTGTCTTTAAAAACCGAATTCCGGCCAAAAAAGTCAGAACGACAATGACATACGCGACCACGCCAATGATTTGAAGGCAGGCGTCCGCAAGGAAACTTCCGACAAGGCCTCCCCAGTTTTGGAGCGCTCGTGGCTCCGACGTAGAAAAATTCCACGACGGATCGAGCGAGGAATAGGTGAATAAACTTAAGCCGCAGTAAATTGAACCGATGAGCAGTCCAATTCCTAAAATAGGTCGGGCAGGTTGCTGAACACGAAGTGTGGATTGCATGCGTCCCCTCGAGGGCAGTTTATCCTAATTACGCGAGAGAATTGATCATTTTCACCTGTCGCAGCGTGACGTCAATGTGAGTTACTTGCGAGATAAATTTGCCAACCCGCGCACTTTCGTTTCCAATGAAGTGTGCAGAGAAGACAAAAAATTCTCGTCCTTTCAAAATTTCAGCGCTGGTTTCTTTATGTTTTTGTCGCTTACACGGCGGTGTTTCTGACGATTTTTGGTCTTGGATTGTTCATCTGGTTTAGACTTGTCCTTCAGGAGTTGCTGAATGTTGCGGGATTGTTGAGCCCCACTTTTATTGCAACCGTTCAAAAGCACACCGTCTTTGCGGCGGTGGTATTGGTCGTTTTTCTCCTCGTGCTGTTGAGCGTCGCTGCCATGCAAGCACTTCTCTTTAGTAGGCGAATTGCGGGTCCGATTTTCGCTTTGGCCAGACATCTGGAGAAATGTGCGGAAAAGGGGCGACTCGAACCCATTCGATTACGTCAGGGAGATTTATTCGTCGATCTCGCTGAAAAGCTCAATGTGCTGGCGGAGAAAACTCCTTCGACTCGGGCATCCGATTCATGAAAATCCACATCTACTCGGGGGCTTTGGTTGGAGTGTGCGCGTTGCTTGTCGCACTCTCGATCTGGTTTTTGAGACAAGAACTTCGCGCGAAAAGGCCGCAGATTGAGCGTGAAAGTTTTTATACCGTGGTTCGTCCCGCCCCTTTAAAAAAGTGATCACCCCCCCAACTGCTGCTTGACGCAGAAAGTCAAATTCCCTTAGCGTTTGATTCGGGTAATCGGGTTTTACTCTTCATATTTTAGGTTGGTCAGGAGGAGAGGGTGGAATTTTTTCCTCGATGGTCGCTATTTGCGATTGTCATTGCTTGGGGTCTTTCAAATTCATTCAATGTTGAAGCGCAAAATGGGACGGGAAGATCTGCCTCTTCGGACCGCACTTATCAAAGCGATGACGAAGAGATGTCCGAGAGAGATCTCGAAGCGCTCCATCAAATTCTTCAGCCCATACTTGCCAATTTACAATCTCCTAATCCTCGCAATCGATCCAAAGCTGCGGCCGATCTCGTTCACTATCCCTACAAGCAGGTGAAATTCGCGCTCCAAGCAGCTCTGCTTAAGGAGTTTCAAGGGC
>DDSI01000035.1 GCA_002343335.1 Bacteriovoracaceae bacterium UBA2394 | reverse complement strand
GCACTTCAGTAACCGTGAAGAATCCATAGCCGATCAATTCCTGCGGTACAAAACCAATGAGGCGCTTCGCCGCCTTCGAGCCCGCCGGATGTCCGAAAATCTCAATCTTTCCTGAGGCAGCTCCGACGAGCCCTGTGATGGCGGAAATCACGGAGGTCTTCCCCGCTCCATTGGGTCCAAGGAGTCCGAAAAATTCTCCGTTGAAAATCTTCATACTAAGATTTTCAACCGCGACCTTGGATTCTTTTTTTGAAATTGGATACTCAATCCGCAAGTTCTCAATGACGAGAGCGTCTTTCACAGTAAGGACTCCACAAATTCCTTAGCCAAATTCTTTCCGTGCAATTTCTCGTACGTCACAAACCCTGTGGGCGAAGTCACATTCACTTCATTGACCTTCCCGCCGATGAGATCCGCCCCCGCCAACACAATATTTTTTCTCTTTAAAAATTTTTCTAGGCGCTCGATGACGGATGTTTCCGTGGGATCTAACTCGCGCACTTGTCCACTGCCTCCTTGCGCGAGGTTCGATACGATACTTCCCTCCTTTGGAATTCTTGCAAAGGAGCCACGATACCGACCTCCAAAAAAGAAAACTCTTCGATCTCCCGAGGTACGAATTTCCGGTCGAAGGGGCTGAACGATCCAACTCCCTCGCATAGAAATATAATGATCCGGCCGATTTAAAAAATCTTCGCGCCCTACGAGAAAGACATCATTGCCTTGATAGCCGAGGAACGGTTTTACCACGACCTGCTCGCTCGCCAACGAATGGACGAAATCTCTCGCGCGATCGGCCGAAGTCGTAATTAAGCTCGGTATCAAATCCGATACTAAGAGATCTCCACTTAAGAGTGCTTGTTGCGGAATCATTTTTTCATGATGCGAAAGCAACACGCTTGGAGCATTCACCATCCGAATCTTTTCCTCGTACGGCTCCAGCAACCAGCAGAGTTTTTGATAGGTTTCATCGAAGGGTGGATCTTTACGGATGAGCACGAGAGAAAATTCCTCGATCGACTGAACCGTGAGAGGAGCCAATTGGGGAAGCTTTCCCTTTTCTTGAGCCCTCACTTCACAAGCAGGAATCCAGAGATTCTGCGTTTCCCAAAAAAGTTCTTCGCTCACTCCGTAAAAGGTAGAAATTCCCTTTTTTAAAAACTCTGCAATGAAGGCAAGGCTGGAGTCGCCTTCCGGTTTGATCTTAGAAAGCCCATCGGCGATCACCAGCACCTTCACGCTGCCAATCCTTTTTCGTGCAAATAGTCTTCAGCCGGCGTTTTTCTGGAATTCAATCGCGCTTCAACGGGTTCCAAAAATTTCTCTTCTTGTTTTTGTCGGCGCTCGCATCCCAATTTGGCAGCCATTAGGAGGTTTTGAAGTTTCATAAAAATAAGATCGCTTTTAAGTCCCTCACGCGCCCCAGTATCCATGCGGGATCGCAGTGTTTCCGCCGATTCATGATCTTCCAGAATCACGCGGCGATTTTCGGCGTCATAAAGTAACCCGACTGCCATGGCCGTAGCGGCATAGCGATCCTCTGGTCCCACGGCATCCAGAAATCGGATCTCAACGCAGCAGGGCTTGAAGCGAACTTCGGTAAAAATCTGTCTCAACGCAGCAAGTGCATTCGCTTTCCAAAGAGAGGACGGAAGTTCGTGCAGCGATTTGCCCTGAGGATCCCACACTTTTCCCGCTTCATCGTAAGCATACATCAAAGGAATTTTTGAAATGCGATCGGCATATTCCGCCACCGTCATTTGTTTCGAAAAACTCCAATCGTAAAATCCTGAACGAAGCGCATCTGCTTTTTGCCAAATGAGATGCCTCTCCGAAAGCGCACTCGATCTTCCGTTCTTATATAAAGGAGAATTCGAAAAGAGGGCTGAAAGGTAGGGCGCAATCGCATTCGCAGCCTGATACATTTCGACGCCTTCGACATCCGTATCGAAGTCTAAATTGATTTGCAGACCCGCCGTCAGCCGCATCATCTCTTGTCCGCGCGCAGGTGTTCGATTCTTAGCCTCGGGCACCTTTTGAAAATAATCATTCATTAAAAGATACCGGGGGGAAGGCAGCAGGGATATTTGAAGCGCATCTTCGTAAGGATTCACTGCCAAATGAAGCCATTGCCAGGTTTGACCCTCATCCGTTGCCAAGACTTCTGAGTCGAGCTCGTCAAAAAGCGTTTTCAATTCCCCCACGCTTTTACGAGGGGCAGGCGAAATTTCAAATTGCCCTCCCGGTTCCACCGAAATGGTGTGAAGGTTTTTTCGAAGGGCAAGAGGATTGTCATTCCATTCATACTCCAGCGACCATCCCTTCTTTTGAATCAGTTCCCTAAGCAGCTTCGACACTGCATCGGGATAGTGCAGAATTTGAGGCTGACCCTTCCGAGTGACAAGTCGCTCGACCTCTAGTCCAATCCACTGATGGCCGGCGCGAGGCTGGGTCCGAAAGAGCGAATAGATCGATTCCGCGGCGGTACTCACTGCGCTATTACATCCGCCAAACCTTCAATGGGCAATGCTCAAATCGAAGCTCAAAATTGAAGCTCGCAGACTCGAGCCAATTTTGGTATTTGCTCGGTATGTTTGATCCTTTCGAACTCGAGCGCATTCTTAAGGAAGCCATGCCCGGATCTCAAATCGAAGTCCGAGACATGACGGGAGGGTCTGACCATTTTGAGATTTTAGTCNNGAACAACATCGACTTGTTTATCAGGCGCTCGGAGATCTCATGAGCGGCCCCGTGCACGCCGTTCAAATTAAAACTGTCGCACTTTGAAAGGGAATTTATGACGAACCCCAGTCCTCTTGTAAAAGACCAAGAAGCTCTCAATCAACGCATACGCGATGAGTTAAGCGCAAACCCCGTCATGCTTTACATGAAGGGGGATAAAACCTTTCCCCAGTGCGGTTTCTCCGCGCGCGTCGTTGAAATCTTAAATAAACTCGGCGTAACCTACGCCACCCACGATGTTATTTCGGATCCTGAAGTTCGCTTTGGAATGAAGAATTTCTCCAATTGGCCCACCTTCCCTCAGCTATTCGTCCGAGGCGAACTCGTCGGTGGCTGCGATATCGTCAGTTCCATGACCGAAAGCGGGGAACTTCAGAATCTTTTGAAGACGAAGGGCGTTTGGAACGGTTGAAATCCATCACGATCTATTCAAAGACGTACTGTCCTTACTGCGTGAAGGCTAAAAGACTTTTAGAGTCAAAGGGCCTCCACTACACGGAAATCAACATTGAAGAAAAAGACCCCTCCTTTGCTCAAGAACTATTCACCAAAACAGGGTTTCGAACGGTCCCTCAGATTTTCATTGGAGAAAATTGCATTGGCGGATGTGACCAGCTCTATGCCCTTGAGGCTGCAGGTAAATTAGACTCTCTCATTTCGTCACCTTGAAACCTTGCAAATTTGTCAGATCGCTCTAAAAGAGCGGCATGATTTCGTTTAAGACATTTTCTTTCATTTCCGTTGGTGCGCTTTTGGCCCTCGCCCTGCAAGGCTGTGGCGCAACTCGAACCTTAAAACCCCTTGGAAAGGGCAACTCGCAAGCGGACCTTTCGCTTGGAGGACCCATGATTACTCAAGGCGCTCCCATTCCAGCTCCTTATACAGTGGTGGGCTATTCTTACGGTGTTACCGATCGCGTGAACTTGAACGCCAGCTTTCATCCCTCGGCGGCCCTTTATAAGGTTTTCGCAACTGAATTTGGAGCGACCACGGAAATCGTCTCTCAAGAAAAGCATGGCGTCGAACTCGTGATCGATACGCGATTCATTTTTGCAACCAATGCCGAGGATGCAATCATTCTTCCTACGATTACTCCGGTGCTTTCGTACGAAATGGGATCCTTTACTCCCTACGTTGGTATGGACGCTCTTTTCCAAATTCAAGACAATGATCGACCTTACCTTCCCCAAACCTACGCCCCGTTCTTGGGAGCGCGAGGTCAACTAGGATCGAGTTGGATTCTCGGCGGTGAAGTTAAATGGGCCGCAGCGAATCACAAAATCAAATTTAGCCATGTCAAACACCCCAGCTGGATTGGCGACTATGGACAAGTCGCTCCCTACATTTTTGTCGGCTACAAATTTTAAGACACTGCATTTTTGAGGAAATAAATTATGAAAATGACATCCTTCACTTTAGCAATCTTGGCCCTCTCTCTGATCGGCTGTTCTTTGGATAGCGAATACTTTCAAGCGACTCGCGTGAATAGCTACACGCTTGGAACCGAAGTCATCGATTCAGGAAACATTGATACGTCGCCGACTTTTACCTCCAACGGTCAAACTCTCTATGGCGTTTTCGTGACTGCAAAAAATGGCTTCAATGCGAATACGAAAACAATTCTCTACTTTCACGGCCGCGATAAAAACATCGATAAATATTGGGAACGTGTGGGCCACCTCTACGACCTCGACGTAAATATTTTTATCTTCGATTATCAAGGCTACGGTCGCTCCACGGGATCACCCTCGCTAGCAGGACTTCGACAAAATTCTAGAGATGCGCTCACGTATTTGAAGACGCGCAATGACGTGAACACCGATAAGATTGTTTTTTATGCCTATTCCTTCGGTGGAATTTTCGCGCTCGATGTCGCCGCCAATATGGAAGAGCCGATGGGCCTCATTACCGAAAACATTCCGGCGAATTCCGAGCAAATTTTGGCGAACTCTCTAACGGTCAAGGTGCCCGGAAGCTTCGTGTTTGATGAGACTTTTGATTCCGTTAAAGACATGCAAGGCATTTCCGCGCCAAAACTGATGTTTCATGCAAAGAACGATGAAACCGTTCCCTTTAGTCACCATGCTCGTCAGATTTTCAAAGCAGCATCGGCTCCCAAAACGGAACGGCCGGTGGAGAATGCGAAGCACTCCACGCTGATCGACACGCTGACGGAAAATACCTATCGCGATGAGATCACGACTTTCCTGAACGACCTATAGTTCTTTTGTAGGCTTCAAGATTTTTTTGGAGTTTCTGGATAAGGCGCCCGCAACCGAGATCGACGGACTGGCGCCAATCCACTCTTGCCGGATCTTGAAAATCAAAATCAAACTGATTCGAAAACTTCTCAATGGAGAAGTTCGTATCATCGAAGATCGGATTGGCATTTAAGTAGGCATAGGTTCCCCCATGGCCGAGCACGAGCTGCCCGTTTTCATTCACCACAGGGATGAGGGCGCGTCGTCGCTCATCGATAGGGACCTGGGTCAATTGCGGTTGATAGGAGAAGATTGAAATCGCTTGCCCAGGGACCATTTGACGAATGGCTCGCCGCAAGTCGCCAAGATGTCGAATAGGAAAGGAAACGCCGTTAATTTGCACTTCGTAAATGACGGATTTCACGGTGATCAATTTCTTTTCAAGTAAGTTCACCGCCGGCGTAAACGGAAGAATTTCCGAAACAATCACGCCGCCCTTTCCGTGAGAAAGATACTCTGCACGCTCCTTCGGCGTGAGATCTTGCAAAAGGAGTCCGCCAAGCACCACAAATTTTGTCTTTCGCCTTTCTTCAGAGCGACGAAGATTCACGAGCGGAACAACGAGTTCTTGAATTTCTCGACCTCGAATGACCGTGAATCGAAGCGAATCTTTTCCTGCCGTTGCCGCAAGCATCTTCACTGCGTCGACCTGATTCCCAATCGGCACACCTTCCACTATGAGAATTTTGTCGCCAGCCTGCAACACAGATCCCTCCACGGCATTTTGCACGACTACGAAAGAAGGATAGAGATTGAAAAACTCGGGTATCAAAGATTCTACAAGCGGCCGCAGTCCCTCAGCTTCTAGAATCTTGGTCGTGGCGGGACGGACATCCAAATACAAATACCCCTTTCCAAAACTGGGGTCGGCATTTCGGTAGCGTTGGTATTCTTCATCCCAGACACTCGCAGGAATCGCCCAAGACATATTGCTCGCCATGGCAGCAGCTAATTTATACGTGATCGTTCCGACCACCTTTCCCGAATCAAGATCCACCAATGGGCCGCCTGAATTGCCTTCATTGACTGCTGCATCCGTTCCAATGCGAGCCTCGGAATCGTATCCCTCACGAGGAACTTCCGAAATGATCCCCGTCGTAAAATAATCGCGAACACCAAAAGGGTTTCCTCTCGCGAAAACCTGTCTTCCGACTTTCACGAGCTTTTCATATTCTTCCTTATTGGCAGGCAAGGTGGCTGCAGTAATTTTGGCACGCTTAATATCTTTCGGATTAAAGACGACCACCGCCATATCAAGCTCATCACTGATGTAGTCGACATAGCCTCGAATCTTTTCATCTTTCTCTCCTGGAACCGAGAGGACGATTTCAATATGTTGAACGACAATTTCTCCGCGAGTTAAATCCACGGGCTCATTCTTTTCGCGCTTGGCCAAGATCACATGGCGATTGGTGACGATGTACCCCTTGTCCTCCGTGATTTCGCGAATCGTTCCCGTTCCTGAGCCCCCTTGGATAGACTGCGGGTCTGGTGCAAAGGCATTGATCACTTTATTCAGAATCTGAACGGTATAGGTC
>DDSI01000044.1 GCA_002343335.1 Bacteriovoracaceae bacterium UBA2394 | reverse complement strand
GCCATACATTCATGGTGTTAGAGCTGTCGTTGACGGCGGCTATATCTAATTTGCCGTCGTTATTAAAATCAGCGACCGTCACTCCTCGAGCGTCGGTGGGGGCAGAAAGAAGAATCGGACTTTGAAAATTGCCATTTCCTGTGCCTAAGAGAATAGACACATCGGTATAGGCGGCGACGACGATGTCTTGGATATTGTCGCCGTTGATGTCGCCGAAGGCAAAATTGTAGGCTTCCGTGGTACCTTGACCTAGAGTTCGGCTGCTCTGAAAGGATCCATCTCCATTCCCCAGGAAGTAGGTAAAATAAGTGGCGGGCGAGTTGCCGCTTAAAATGTCTCCTTTTCCATCGCCATTGATGTCCGCAATTTTTATGCCACTCGTGAATGAGTTGCCGATCAGTGTGGTTTCGGAACCGAACGTTCCATCGCCTGCTCCAAGGCGAACTCCGACGGTGGTTGAGGAGGCGGAATAGGCTACGTCTAAAATTGAATCGCCATTGACATCGCCGATCGCAAAATATTCCAATGCGGACCCGGTAGAGAAAGATTTTTTTCCACCAAATGTCCCGTCGCCATTTCCAAGCATCACAGAAATCTGCTGAGCGGTGGTGTCTCGAGAAATAATATCGTCATGACCGTCGCCATTGAAATCACCACTCTCAACGTAGCGTGCTCCGGCCCCGGTGGAAGAAGTCGTAGTTAAATTGAAAGTGCCACTTCCGACCTTTCGCGTGAAGATGCTGGATGCACTCAGATTTCCAACACCCATATTGAAACTTTGAGTCGCGGTCGTTCCCACTAGAACCGAACGTGTCGCAAAGGATCCATCGAGGAGTTTTTGTCCGGCAAATTCAGTTTCCGAAGTAATCCGGGAGAACTCCGCGAAGAGCGCTTGCAGCTCTGTATTCAATGAAGTTCTAGCGGCGGTATCGAGTGTGCCGTTGCTAGCTTGTACGGCGATTTCTCGAATGCGCTGAACGATATCGAGTTGATTGGCGATGGCGCCGTCCGCTGTCTGGAGAATTCCAGCGGCATCGTTCAAACCGCGGATCACTTGCTGCGTCCCACGAATTTGCGAATCGAGGCGGGAGATTTGTGCCACGTCGGCACCGCCATCTTGAGGAGAGTTCACTCGCTTGCCCGTGCTCAATCGTTGCAGAGATCGGGTGATGGCCGATTCACTTTGAGTCATCAATCGTGTCGCGCGGAGGGCATTAATCGTATTAATTTGCATAAAGACTCCTAAGTCCTTGGTGCGCTTCCGACGGAAAAAATTCTTCCTTCGGGTTTTGGTAGGTGAGTCGCTGCGCACTCTTGCGACTCACTCCTTCGTTCTTTCTGCGGCCCTGCGTCAGATTCTGACAGAGGTCGGCAGTCACGGAAGCTTTCGACTTCCCTTTAAGCGGACTTAATTGCTCTCTTCTCTGACGCTGCGATCTTGTAGCCCTTCACCGCAAAATCTCGAGAGCGAGAAGCTGCGATGTTTTGAGTCAAGGGTCGCTGTGTAGCGTCAAATCTGAGCACAATAAATCCTCCTTCGCAGACTTTCGGACGAACTTCGAAATTACGCGCGCGTCATTCGACGACGCTCCGCCAATGTTGAAGAGTTGTGATGAGTTATTGGGACTAAAGAATGTGCGTCAGCTGCGGCGCAGTCAGTGAATTTGAGTGTGTAAGTACAACGCGATTTTAAGAGATCAGGGGATTCGTGGGTGGGAAATTGAGTTGAGGAAAAAGACAGTTTATGAGCTCACTGGATTTTTCCTCAACTCAATTTCCAAGCAATGACAGCACGACCTGCATATTCACGTTCGCTTGTCCAAGACTTGCAACTTGCGCTTGCTGCAGGATTTGCGCGCGCGTGAGTTCGGAAACTTCGTTGGCGACATCAAGGTCGATGTTTCTGCTTTTAGCTTCGGCGTAGTTCGCGCTTAGCGTGCCATTCGAATCTGCGGTATTGGTGAGTCGAGTTTGAAGCGCTCCAATATTTACACGTTCAGATTTTAATTTCGTCAAAGCGGTATCGATGATTTTGATCATGGCCTGAGCTTTTGATTGAGTGCTGACGCTCACGTCACTGATCGCCGCTTGGGTAACCGTAGATGCCATATAGGTATAGAGTCCGCCAGCAACGTTGTCGGCGGTTGCAAGATCAAGCACACCATCTTCATTGAAATCTCCCAACGCAAAATCATTATTATTCCCACTGGAGGACCAGTTGGATGCCGTTTGAAATGTGCCATTGCCATTTCCTAATAGGAAATAGGTCGAGGTGCTGCCTCTTGCGGCAATATCAACCACTCCATCATTGTTGATGTCCGTAAGAACAATTCGACCAGCGCCTGCACCCGTGGCGTAATTTGTAACTGAAGCAAAAGTTCCATCTCCGTTGTTGAGGAGCACGGAAACGTTGCTGGAGCCTGAATTGGACATTGCCAAATCGAGGTCTCCGTCTCCGTCAAAGTCGGCGTTTTGAACCATGTAGCCCGTCGTACCGGCTGCATAATTTGTGGTCGCGCCAAAGGTTCCATTGCCGTTATTCAAAATAACGCCAACATTATTTCCATTATTGATGGCAATGTCCGCCCAGCCATCGCCATTGAAATCGCCCGCGGTGGTGGTGCCATTGAATCCGGAAATCGACCTCGTTACGGGCGTCTGAAATTTTCCATCTCCGTTTCCAAAATAAATATTCAACGTTGCAAAGTCGCCTTCGGCAACGGCGATGTCCATATTTCCGTCTTTGTTGAAATCCGAGACGCTTAAATTATATGAGTAACGATGCCACGGCGACGCCGACAAAGTAGAAGCTGCTTTAAACGTTCCATCCCCGTTTCCAAGAGCTACAGTAACTCCAGTTATAGCGCCACCTGCGGGGGCTAAAAAATCTTTGATGCCATCGTTATTGATATCGACCAATGTTGCGCCGGCAGTCGTGAGAGAATTGATGGTCGAACGAATTGTAAATGTCCCATTTCCCTGTCCGAGAAGCACGGTGGACGGACCTGTTGCTCCGGACATCGCGGAGATCAAATCCAGATGGCCGTCGTTATTGATGTCTTCGGTGGCAAGCCCTATACTCTGAACTCCATTGGTGGTGCCAGTTCCGAACCTCGCGGTCCCAGCCTTTTTGGTGAACGTGCTTGCAGCCATCATGTTGTTTAATCCAACGTCATATTTATGAGTCGAGGAAGCTCCCGTTTGAAGGCTTCGCGTGGAGAACGATCCATCCAATAACTTTGTGCCATTGAATTCGGTTTCACTTGAGATGCGATTGTATTCGCTCATGAGCTGCTGCAACTCACCATTCAAAGCAGTGCGATCGCCAGAACTTAACGTGCCATTGCTGGCCTGTACGGCAATTTCTCGCATGCGCTGGAGGAGATCGAGCTGAGCAGCGATTCCAGCGTCCGCCGTATTGATCATGCCGAGAGCATCGTTCACATTCCTTGTACCTTGAGCAAGGCCGCGGATTTGCGATTCCAAGTTCACGTCGAGCGAATAGCCGGCGATGTCATCACTGGCGCGGTTGATCCTCTTTCCGGAGGCCAATCGTTCCAAGGAACGCGCCACCATCTGAGACGATCGTCTCAGTTGATTGGCGATTGGAATGCTGGTGATGCCACTCAGTTTCATAAACCACGTTACGTTCAAATTCGTGGGCCATGCTGCGCCGCATCTGATGCGCCGCAGCAATTTACGCTACACAAATCCTTACACCCTTACGGGCAATGACCTTTCTTCTAACGCATACCATCGGACGCGCGGCCCCAATGGATAATTAAAAGCAATGACGCCCCGCCGTAAGCTTTTGATTTTTGAGGCGACGCGATAAGCATTTGCAGCGCGTCATTTAGTCGAGGAGTGAAAATACACAGCGATTTTGACCGGTATTGATTACACAGGGATTTTGGAAAGGAGGGAGCAGTTTATGTCCCTACTGCCTCTCTCCTTTCCAAAATCACCCGGTGACGAAAGCGCAATCTACGGTAGAAACTTACTCGCCGCTTTGATCTTTTCCGGAAGATATTCGTCGATCACGTAGTTCAAACCATGCTTGGCGAGGGCCTGTTGTTCAGCACGAACTCCCATCTTGATCATTTGCTCAATCGCCTTCACCCACGGTTTGTGGAATTGAAAGAAGGGATCGTTCTTCAAGGCATCTTTTGCGCGCTTAATATCGACGTCCTTCAGCGGATGCGTCGGCAATTTGTAGTCGATGATGTCTTGGGGTGTGATCCCCATGAATGTGGCGGTCGGCACACAGAAAAATTCATTGATATGCGCGGCGTTTCCCGAGCCCACTTTGAGCGTGCGATAAATATTGGCGATACCGTAGGGGTCGCCGTCCACAAAAGTATAAACGGGAATCTTCATGGTATCGGCTAATCGACGGACGAACCTTCGAGTAGCTCGCGTGGGGACGCCTCCCATGGAAATCAAAATGCAATTCGCTTTTCTCCAATAGTTATGTGCAACCAATCGCTGGAACATACCCGCGGTTTCAATACAGAGAATGAATTTTGCCTTCGTCTGAAATTCCAAATGCTCCACCGAGATTGGAATCGAGTAGGCGCCCGACCCGAAACCGGTGCAATCAATCTTGATGGGTTTATTGGTATCGCGATCTCGATCGAACACAATGAGCTGACCCGCGACTTCGCCTCCTTTTTCTTCAGGAAGGAATCGCAGCTGCTCGCGGTTCACGCACATCATGGCTTCGATATCGTCCATGACCGTGTCAGACTCGGGTTGTTCGTCAAAACGAGCGGGACCCCAGTTTTTAGAAATGTAGTACATTTCCCGCTTCGAAGCGTGGTCATTGGTTTCGATCAACTCTTTCGACGCCGACATCATCTTCAAGGTCTGAGCAAAACCCTTCACCGTGTTGTAGGTAAGCGTTCGAGTCTTATATTGATTCGACAACTCCAAATAACCCGTCTTGTTTTTATATTTGACGTTCGTGAGTGAACGCACGGGCATCTTCAATTGCGGCTTTTGGCCCTTTAAAGATTTGTCGTAAATTTCTCGCGCCGTTTTATCAATTCCAACGAGCGCTTTGTTATCCGCAGCTTTATTCTTAGTCGCCATCGATTTTGGACCTTTCTAATGTATTGCGAAGCGTGGAAACCACTTTGTCTTTTTGAGAATCACTCAACTTGAGCATTTCTTGCAGAGCTTCTCCGATGAACGGAATATAAGTGTCTATATAATTGGCTTTTCTCTCTGCCTCAGCGGCCCGGTAGGCACGGTTAACGTGCAAGCTCAATTGGCGAGCACATTCTAAAACGGCCAGCCGAATCTCTTGTTTGATTTCAGGATAGTCGGCAATTGCTTCCTTACTCTCAGACGTAAAGGGCACCCAAACGCTCGCCACGTGAATCAAAATGGCGATGGGCCCAACGGGCAGAGAATTTCGTGGCTGATTGAGTCCATACTTCTTCCAATCCAGCTTGGTGAGAACACGGAATGTTGCGCAGGCGGCAGGTTGAAATTGAAGGGGAACGCGATTGGCAAATCGAAAGACCGTCATGGGTTCTTCGCCGCTCAAATCTCCGCCGTAAGCCAAAGCGCACTCCACCATGAAGGGATTTCCTCGATAGACCGCAGGTGAACGCGATACCGCCGTATAAAAATCCGCCTTCGAATGTTGTTTCAGCGTATTCATGATGAGCTCTTCACCAATTGGAACAATACAATCGGTGGGGGGGCTCATGATTGAAACTTTGGGAATCGCCTCATGCACTTTATTTAAATGGTGCGGCGTGATTTTACTCGCAGGCACATCCTTTACGCCGGCGGTGCTTAGAATTTCGGATGCGACCTTGTCCGACACGCGAGAGAAGTCATTTGAGAGAAATGTCTTCAACGATCGAGCGGTGGTCTCCGCCGCCATCTGATGAAACCGACCGAGCTCGACACCGTAAGGGTGAGGTTTAATTTCCGAAGGTACTTCCGGAAGCTCTTTGGTCTTTCGAGGATAATCAAAGACTTGATTATCGACGTCGATAAATCGGAAGTGACCATGCGGATTGCTGAGCGTGTTTTGTAAAATAAATTCATCAATGGACTGACGACCTCGTTGATATCGGCCCTCCAGCGTAATTTCTACGGACGTTCCTGATGGAGACTTAAATTTCCAATCGACATCTTTTTCAGACAAAACATCAGGAGTGTTTTTCTTGGTGTCGATTTGAAGCTCCGTGAAGTGCGCTTTATCTTTTTTAGGAAGTTTGGAGGTAATGCGCATGGGTTTTCCGGTGGTCATTTGTCCGTACATCCCTGCGGCGGAAATCCCGATACCCTGTTGGCCGCGTGACATTTTCAATCGGTGAAATTTCGATCCGTAGAGAAGCTTCGCAAAAATTTTGGGAATTTGCGTGGCCACAATGCCGGGACCGTTGTCGGTAATCGTCAAACGATAGCGTTCCGTCGGTACAGGGCCCTTTCGTTTCTTGGAATCCTTTCCTTCCTTGGCGTCCTTTTCATTTTCCGGCGCAGCTTCTACGATCGGAGCGGAAAGTCGCTCCAATTTCACTTCGATTTCCGGAAGGATATGCGCTTCTTCGCAAGCATCCAAAGAATTATCGACCGCTTCTTTTACGGCAGTAAGAAGAGCCTTCTTCGGATTATCAAAACCCAAAAGATGACGATTCTTTGCAAAAAATTCTGAGACAGAAATTTCTCTTTGACGTTTTGCCATGGAATCAGCGTCTTCAGCTTTTCCTTTTTTCTTTTCATGAGTTTTCATAGGGGCTGGTTTTCGAGATTTAACTTCCTCGGGCGCGGCCGATTTCTTGGACGAAGGCTTCGACTTTGACATATGGGGTCATTTAACCCGGCCAAATCATGTTCGGCAACG
Organism: Bacteriovoracaceae bacterium UBA2394; assembly: GCA_002343335.1. Taxonomy (GTDB): domain Bacteria; phylum Bdellovibrionota; class UBA2394; order UBA2394; family UBA2394; genus UBA2394. The sequence goes on along the minus strand of DDSI01000044.1, from coordinate 1,845 downwards.
ACGAATAGCGCGAGTGACTCGCCGCATCGAAATTTCTTCCGGAGGTATACTAGAGGAGCTTGAGTAGCATCACCGAAAAATCTTGGTTCAAATGGGCCATCATGGGAGGAAGTTTTGCCGTCATGCTCTCCGTGATCGGATCGTTTTTTCTCATGCAGTATTTAGAAAAGAGAAAGATTGAGCACGCAGAACTTAAGCGGAAGGAAGAGCAGAGGAACTATGAAGAACGCTACCGCCAGGGCATGAATCGAATTCGTCAGAATTTGAAATTGGATCACTTTCTCGCTGCCTATCGAAATTTTCAACTTACACCGACGCCTCCCGAAAAAGATCCTTACGCTCGCGAAGATTATTTGGATGTCGTCAATCGAATTGGCCAAGGCCTTTTAAAAAGTCAAAACCTCAAAGAAGCAGAAGAAGTCTTTAGCCATCTTCGGGATTTTGAAGGACAGCGGGACGGAGCCAATGAGTCCATCGGTCGAATTGAATCAAGGCGACGGCTCGAAAGCGCGCGACTGCTTTTTATGCAGGTTGAAAAATTCATCGAACAAAATCGATTCCAAGATGCTCTTGGCGATCTTAAAAAAGTGGAGCAAGAGCTAAACTCCGTAGAGAATCTGAAGTTCGATGAAATCCAGGAGCTCTGGGAGCGGTATAAAAAACTTACTCGCCTTGTGAAGTTTAGAGTTTTTGCCGATGATGCCGATCGAAATATCAAAGAAGCGGCGAGATTCTTGAAAGGCCGAAATATTCGCGCAACAGAATCCGCGATGTCGAGAGCGGCCAATCTGACCGGCAAGGCTGCCTTTTTTAATCCCGACTCGGATGAAGTAAAATCACTCCGCCATCGGCTCTTTGAATTGGATGCTGAGTTGGCGATTATCATCCCGAACGAACTGCCCGTAACGAACAAATTCACGAAAGAGATGAATGGTCGACTGCCTTATTTCTTCTACCTCGATGGCTATGAGTTCGACATTTCAAAGGTAAAATCCGACAACCTGATCAAGATCGGCTTAAAGTTTTTCCTTCAGGCGCCGGAGTCCTATTTCATTGTGAGGTATAAGGTTTATTATTACGACAACCAAGATTCCTTTAACGGGCATTTTTTAACCGAACAGACCGCTCTCGCCCCTTCTAAGGACGACACCATTGTTCGAGCGGTCGAATATTTGCAGGAAATTCCAGAGCGCCTCCGCTCAACGCCGGTCAAACGAATCGAAGTGAAGGTCTTTAACGACAAAGACCAGCTGGTTTCGCAGGTCACGCGGGCCTTTCGTCGAGACGGCTAAATTCTTTCCCCCGCCGAAATTCACTGTTAAGGTCAGCTCCGCTCATGACGGGGTTTCTTGAAAGTCGCGCAAAAGATCTGAATCCGGCTCAACTAGAAGCTGTTCAGTCCACGGAAGGGCCGCTTTTGGTTCTTGCGGGCGCGGGCTCTGGAAAGACGCGGGTGCTTACCTATCGCATTGCCCATCTTATATATGACAAGCGCGTGCCCTTGCCCTCTATCCTAGCAATGACCTTTTCCAATAAGGCGGCGCGGGAGATGGAAGAGCGAGTGAAGAAGCTGCTCCACGATCAAAGCGCCATTCGCTATCCTTGGATCNNTACGGCGGCCGTTTTGGATTTCAATCGAATTTCGTCATTTATGATGAGACCGAGCAAAAAGGGCTTTTTAAATCCTGTTTTGAAACTTTAGGAATTAATGACAAAGCGATCGATCCAGACACCGCTCGTTATCGAATCGGAGAGTGGAAGAATGAGGGACGCCTTCCTGAAAATTGCGTTGATCTCGCTCAAAGTAAGTTCGACGACCTCTGTGTTCAGCTCTATCGGGCCTAC
>DDSI01000200.1 GCA_002343335.1 Bacteriovoracaceae bacterium UBA2394 | reverse complement strand
GGGCACAAGGTTGATCAATTTATTTGTTGATAATTATTATCAACAACGGCCTATCACTCAGGGCGAGGGCGAAGAAATCGAAACGCTCCCCGAAACGAAGCTGCATTTCGTCTTCGATAAACTTCGAGACGATTCATCAGTTCCGCTGCTGAAATTACATAACGAGCTCGTCGAGCCCGTTCGATGTCGCGATCAAGCACTTCAATTAAGGCCAGCATAACCGAACGCAAGGCCAAAACATTCTCGATCGTCTCTTGATCCATACCTCCGGGAACGGTCTGCACCAGTTTCGATCCCAGCCAAGGAACGTATTTGATTCCAGGGACGCCTCTTAAGATAAAGGCCGCCCAACCCAGTGCTTGATGAACTAGACTTGGACGCAACCTGTAGCCATGCTTCGAGGCCCATTGAAAAATCATTGCCGCGGAAAGATCGTTGGCAAGCGCCCCTCTGCCCTTTGCCAAATTCGCCCACTCTCCCACCAAAACGAAATCCGGCTGGACAATGATATCACTCGGAGCGAAAGACCGAGCGGCTGTGACTCCCACCTGACCGGCTAAAGATCCTTCTCCAGAATCAAATGTCACGGGGTTTAAGGGAAAGACAAAATCATCACGGCCATCGAGAGCTCCCAATGACTTCCACGCCTCACGATAAACAAAGGCCACCCATTGAGAGCAAAAAAATCCTGGCTGAGTCAGACAGCCGCTAAAATTGTACCGAAGCAGTTGAGGATCCGTTTTAATTTTCTCTTCAAAATAATTCTCCCCCAATTCGGACGCCGCGCGCGCCAGTTCTGAACTGATCGACCGAAAAACGGCGAAGCGTGCTCCACCTCTCTTCAAATATTCCTGAAGAGTAATTTTTTGAACGCCCGTTTCCAAGAGAGACTCTGTAACGTAAAGAATTCCATCCCTCCCTCGAACGACCACCGCAAGATGGGAGTACGGGCCATCCTCCCCTTCGATGGGAATTTCGCCAATAGCGGCGCCCACTTCCGAAACATCGCGGGACGCGATGACATCTCCGCCTTCGAAATCCTCTAACTTAAATTCGAAACCCGCTTCGGCGGAATTGATGACTGGAACGGAGTCATCTGAAATAGCGCCGATCATCCTCTGATATTCATATAAGTAATCCTCCGCCAGTAAACTCACCCGATAGTACACCCTCACTTCGCGGATGATTTCATCATTGAGTTCGCCCTTCAACCAAAGCTCACCCAAATGCTTTCGCATCTGAAATCGAGAGGTCTTCAAAAAATTAAGCATCGGTGGAACCCACTCTTCTCGATTACCCGAAACTTCCATAATTCTCAGTCCCTGCAGAGCTAGAGAAGTCTGGCGAAGCGCCGAGACACAGTTGTTGGCATCTAGCGAATGAAAAACCAAACGCAATTCATTTAAAGCCGCACTTGGGTTGCGCTTAAAATCTTCCAGATTTATTGCGTAACTCGAAGGAACGAGTTTTAGAAAAATAAGACCAAGATAAATGAAAATTGCTAAGAAAAATCTGCTTCTCAAGAACCCTTGAATCACCCCAAACATCCGCTTTCGCTATCGCACCCATTCTTATCTGTCAAATCGACGGTTCCTCGATGACCCATCCATTCCACAACCCCTTCAGGCTCTTACCGCATTCTACGCTTATAGGCGGATTCTGCCGCCTCCCAGGTGGCCCAATTCTTGCTTTGAAAATACACAGGAGATAAGAGCCATGACGGGAAGAACACGCGCTAGCGCTTCATTATTTTTGCTTACATTTTCAATTTTTACGTCTGCTTGCGGGGAAGCCACGAACGAAGCAAGCGGCACGCAACGACGCTCCCCAACGAGCAACTCTCAAGATTACGATACGGAAGAATATTTCAAGGGCAGCACCACCTTCTCCGAAATGCCATTCGGTAAAACGGAAGAATTGAATTTTACCACCCTGTACAAGTCGAAAAGAGAATTTCGACTGGGCGCCGTCTCGATGAATGACGACAGCTCTTTCGAACAATCCACGGTCGCGGAAGTCGATGTGCAAGAGACGCCATTTTGCCGCGTTGCCGATTCCAACTACGACAAGATTGCTTATAAGAATACAACGCCTCGAAATTCCTGTGCCTATATGTCCAAATATACGGACTACTCCACGCCCTCCTTAACATTATACGCTCGAAAGAAATTCGATACCGTGAAGGGAAAGAAAATGTCTATCTGCACGGGCAGACCCAGCCCGGCATCTAAAGACTTTAAGAACGGCAAATGTGCTTTGCTGATTTATGAGTCTTTAGAATGTGACGACAGAGGAGACTCTCTCGTCGAAATCGATGGCGACATTCCTCCGACAAAGAAGAAAATTTGCTACCCCACCAAGAACGCGGCAAATCTCATTCATTTTAAATCGTACGACATGAATTCTCTTAATGTGGAAGGAACTCTCGAAGTCGAATGCGATGTCCAAGAAATTGAAACGTCTAAAACACGGGCGAAAATCAAAAATATCGGTCGTGAAAAGCTAATTGCTGAATTTCGATCGCGAGTAATCGATAGAGCTCCGCGCTGTGTAGGCGACAAATCGTCGGACGACAACGATCAAGATGACGACTGAGCGTCGTTCTTACCTTCTCTTTAGAGCCAAAAGTTCTTTGGCAGCTTTTTGAAGAGGGCCCGGAACCCCTTTGTCCTTCACGAGTCGCCCCAAATCTCTCAGGGTCAGAAACTTCATAAAATTCATGGATTGCTGCAATGGAGTTTTGGGATGAAAACAAAGGTTTGTTTTTACCGCGTAATTTTTTGTCCATGTCGGATTCACAGACATCACGCGCATGACATCGTCGGATAGACTTTTAAGCGTAGCGTAGTGAGCAACTTCGAGCTCTGTGATTCGGGGCGATTTAAGAACGGCAAGTGCAACGACTTTGTTTGTATCTCGAATGCAAATCTGACGGACCTCTTTATTCCCTTTCATCGCCAACTTAATACGTCCCCCGATGGAAAGCTTTTGAATATAAGTGAGGAGACTCACTCTTTGGTCGTCGGTCAGATTGGAGTTTTTAAGCGCATCTTCAGGCGTTTCGGGCGCAGCCTCGGGGGCTCCATCGGGCGCCGTTTTTACTTCGGCCGGACCCTCTTCTGGCTTATCTTCCCGAACTTCCATTGCGTCTCCAGGAATTCGAATTCCGGAAATTGCTAAGAAATGACGAAGCCGATCCGTATTGGAGCGCAAGTTATGAGAATTTTTTTCAAGCTGCAAAATGATCTCGGGCATTTCGATAAGGCGCTCCTGATTGTTACAGATCAAAATCGTCAACCGCTCTGAGCAATCAACCGCCACATCCATGAATACGGAATTTGGAGTCTCCACATTGAGCAAGATGGCTTCCAAAAGGATTTCATTCTTTCGAAATTGCCTGGCCATCTCGTCCAGCACCCAAGAGGGCAGCTCTTGCGACGCCAAAGAAAGCAGCATTTTCTCGGGATAATTCTTTAAGGATTGCTCTGCAAATTGAGCGATTTGAGCTTCGGCGTTTTTAAGCAGATATACCCAAGCCGAAAACAAGATTGGGGGAGGCAGCGGGGCCACGCCCTTTGCGATCATGACATGCGTCTGAGCTTTTGCAGGGTCTAGAACTTTTTGTAGTTCCGGAGTCAAGTCTTCGAAGCGAATCGCGTTCATTAGCCTCTATTGTCTATGAAATCCTTCAGACCTCGAAGAGCCAAGTGCGGAACGCGCCGCCCCGAAATCGGTTTCCGCAGTTTNNACGTGGCTTCTTTCCAAATTTTTGCCTCGATAATTCAAAAGCGAGTTCGATCACACCGATCGTTTGGGCGGTGCTTCCGTTTTGAAGAGAAGTTACCGTGGAGTTCGATCCCAAAAGCGCTTGGCACATCATGCGATGAGCTGGATCCACACGAGGCAACTGAGCGGTTTTTTCGGAGAGAGCTTCGGATAAAAGCCGAGGACCTGCACAAATCCATCCACCCTTATGTCTCTTCTTCTCGTCTAAAAAATCTACGGTCATCGCTGTCCCTATATCCACGATGACGATCGGGCTTCTCTCGAATCCCAAGTTTTGGGCTGCCAAAATATTGAAAGCGCGATCGATTCCCAATCCCTTCACATATCGTAGAGTTTTTCGAGGAAGATCCGCTGTGGAGTAAAATGAGATCGTCATTCCCTCAGCGCGACTCCACTGCGCCAATTTTCTTGCACTGGCCGGCACAACGGAGAGCACGTGAACCTCCATGACTTTTCGTTGCATTAAAATTTGAAAAGCTCGCCGAAGTCCTTTCGGACTCTGTGGGCAGAAATGAAAAGCCCGCTCTTTGGGCAACCAAATCACGATCTGCGAATTGCCGAGGTTAATGAGCACTTGGCGTGACAAGAATTTCTCCATTCTCGCGAAGGGTAAGCGTCCCCGCTTCCATCGTCTTAAGACGACCCCATTCATCGACTCCCTGAACTAACGCCGAAACCAAACCCTCCGAAGTTCTCAAATGCTGAACCTCTCCTTTTCGCCAAAGTTTCGTTTCATAGCGTTCTCGCAATCCTTCAAACCCATGTGTCTGCAAAATCGTCATTACTTCTTCAACGCCCTCCACAATCTGCTCCGGGGCCAAAGAAAAATCGAGGCCGCGATAAGGTGCCGATTCCAGCGTCGTTAAATTGAGTCCGATACCGATGACAACTTCCGCTTTCTCCGATTGTGAGCGCGATTCAATGAGGATACCGCCCACTTTATGATCNNTGCATAATATCATTGGGCCATTTCAATTTAAGCGGAGCAGATTCCGGCAAGCATTTTAAAATCCCTAAACCGATGGCAAGAGACAAACCAGAAAGAACATTTGCAGGAAGACGATAGGCCAACGAAAGCGTCAGCGAGCGATCGCGCTCGGAAATCCAAACTCGATCGAGGCGCCCACGTCCTCGCGTTTGTTCGCGGGCCCAAACACAAAAAGGAGTGCGCTCTCCCTGCGAAAGGAGCTCAAAGGCTTGGTCTTGCGTGCTTGGTACGGATTCGAAAGCAAGAATGCGCATTCACTGCACGCCTACTCGAACCGCGCGCGAGACCCAATGGATATTTTATTTAGAAATAGCCTTCTCGATTTCAGCCTTTAAAAGCTTCTCCGCGAGAGCGGGAAGATTCTGCTCCACCCACTGCTGGATCTGGGCCTTCGCGAGCGCTTCCAATTTATCCGCGCCCATCTCCGCCGCCGCGGCAGAGGCAGATGCCGGGGAATTTTTGTGCTCCACAAATGTGTCGCGCTTACTTGGGGGTGGCGGTTCTTTTTCCGAAACGATTTGAGCGGCGATCGCTTCCAGTCGATCCTTTAGTTCGGACTCCTTCGCGGAACGAGGAGGCTCCATCTTCTCGGTAACCGTTTCTCCAGACGAGGTTTTCTCTGGCGCCGCTGGCGCCAAAATTGTCACCGTGGATTCTTCCTCACGCATCGACGTGCGCTCCTTCGACAGACTATCGACGGTCTTTAAGAGAAGTTGTGCATCGAATGGTTTCAGCAATACATCGTCGGCCCCGACGGTGCGGGCTTTCATGGGCGCATCCTTTTGCGATGCCGTTCTAAGAATGACCACTTTCATGGTCTCAAGTGCAGGATCTTTTCGAATCGTGTCGCAGATTGTAAATCCATCCACCTGGGGTAATTCCGCCGCGACAAAAATAACTTCAGGTTTGAGATTCCGAATTTTGATCAAAGCGTCGTGCCCATCTGCCGCGGCAATAACCTCAAAGGCTGTTGGGGCAAAAGTAAGATTCACTAGTTTTTGAATGGTAATAGAATCATCCGCAACCAAGATGCGGCTCGTCTTTTTCGTGCTTTTTTTCCCCGACGCCATGTCTTTAAATTTAACCGAGGAATAGAGTTGAACCGAGATAATTTGTGCCCCTATGACTTCCTGCGGAGCAGCATTTGGAAAGTGCGTAGGTGAGGACATTTTTTGTCCCAGCGATGTCGCAGCTCACGCCCTATAAATAGATTTAAACACATTTATAGGGCATTTCTGCCTGGTACATAGATTGCATTATCCTTACAGCACGGCCTCTCGCAAGGACGAGGACAAGGTCGAAGAATTTGTGTAGGTTCTGTACTGAATTTTGGTGAGGCAAAGTGAGAAAAAAAGGGATGAAAATGGAAACACTAAAGCCTAAAGACAAACGATCCGAAATTCGGATTCCACTCCTCTCTGAACGAGTCAGCTTCGTTCATGAACGCGGTGAACTCGCTGCGGATATCACCGACATCACCAATGAAGGTTTATTCCTCAAAACGAATGAAATTTTAAAACCCAGAACTTCTCTGCTTTTGAAGCTCAACCTCCCCGGCGATTTGGGATCACTTCAAGTGAATGCCAAAGTCGTGCGAGTGAACTGGACTGTGAATCGCAAGAAAGCTCGCGAACAATTGGGTATGGGCATTCGATTTGAAGATGTTTCTCCGAACATCAAAAAGATTCTGGACGCTTACGTTGTCTATCTTCGAAACAAACAAATCATCACCGTTTCAAAACGGATTATCGAAGAATTCTTCGGAAATGACGGCGGCCCCAAGAAACTTGTCTAAACACGAAATTCATCCATTACGATTCGAAGCTTGAGCGAGTTTGGTAGCGCACGCGTCAGTTCTCATTCAACTGTGACCGATTTGGCCAAGTTTTTAGGTTTGTCCACGTCACAGCCCCTTAAGACGCTCATGTGGTACGAATAGAGTTGGAGTGCAACCGTCGAGAGAAACGGCGCCCACTCGTCTCGAACTTTCGGAATCGGAATATAAGCTTCTGCCAAAGATTGCAATTCCGAATGACCTTCCGGACCGACGATAATCGGTCTTCCACCCCGGGCCTTCACTTCCTGAATATTTGTAATCATCTTATCCATGATCTTCGCTTCGGGAGCGACGCAAAGAATGGGCCATTGATCGCTGATGAGAGCAATGGGACCATGCTTCATTTCGCCCGATGGATAAGCCTGCGTGTTGATGTAGGCAATTTCTTTCAGCTTCAACGCACCCTCCAGAGCGATAGGATACGACAAGCCTCTGCCTAAATAAAAATACTGATCGAACTTTGAATATTCTTTGCAAATGGAGTGAATGTGATCGTTCAGTTTTAGAACTTCCGTGATGTGCTCAGGCACTTCCGCAAGCTCCTGAAGATATTTTTTAATTACACTTTTTTTCAAGATTCCTCGTACGTCCGCCAAGTGAAGCGCCAAAAGCGCAAGCGTTGAAAGCTGGCTCACAAAACATTTGGTGGAGGCCACCGCCACTTCCGGACCGGCGTGAGTATAAATAACATTCTTCGCTTTTCGAACAATTGAACTTTGCACCGTGTTCGTGATCGCAAGCGAGGGAAGCTTTAATCGAAGCGCCTCATTGAGCGCTGCCAATGTATCCGCGGTCTCGCCCGACTGAGAAATGGCTACCGCAAAAGTTTTCTTGGGCACGATGGGATTTCGGTATCGAAACTCGGAACCCAAATCGACTTCGACATGCACGCGAGCAAGGCGTTCGATCCAATATTTACCAATGAGGCCCGCGTGAAATGCCGTGCCACAGGCCACGATCAATGAAGAATCAAACGATTTCCATTTTGCTTTGGTCCACGGCACCTGATCAAAAATGACTCCATCTAGTTTGGGCTGAATGCGTCCTCGGAGTGTGTCCCGAATGGCGCGCGGCTGCTCGTGAATTTCTTTGAGCATGTAGTGTGGATAGCCCTCTTTTTCAGCGGCCGAAAAACTCCACTCGATATGATGCGGTTTCTTCTGAACAACTTTCCCTGCAAAGTTCTTGAGCACGATTTGATCGGGCGTCACAAACGCCATCTCTTGATCGTTTAAGAAAATAAAATCGCGCGTGTATTCCAAAAGCGCCGGAATATCGCTCGCGATGAATTGCTCATCTTTACCGAGGCCGAGCACCATCGGGCATTCATGCTTCGCGACGAAAAGCTTTCGCGGTTCCTGCGCCCAAAGCGCTGCCAGCGCAAAGGCTCCCTTCAAATCATTCACCAGCTTTTTACAGGCTTCTTCAAAGCCAATTCCCTTTTCTAAATGGAATTGGAGGCGATGGGCGATCACTTCCGAATCTGTTTCCGACGTGAAGACATGGCCCTTTTTTGAGAGCTCTTCTTTCAAACTCGCATAATTTTCGATGATGCCGTTATGAACAATCACCACATCCTTGTAGCGATGCGGGTGCGCGTTCTTCTCCGACGGTCGACCGTGCGTTGCCCATCGCGTGTGGCCAATCGAATTCGTGCCATGCACGGGATCCGTTTCCAGCGAACGCACCAAATTCTCTAACTTTCCTTCGCAGCGCTTAATCTTGATTGAAGACGATCCGCCCGTTCCCGAAACGATAGCCGCAAGACCGGCGGAATCGTAGCCACGATATTCCAAACGCTTCAAACCTGCGAGTACGATTGGCGACGCTTCCCGCTGTCCGACATAGCCTACAATCCCACACATACAACTAACCCTTTCTCTTTCGCTTTTCGCGAAATCGCTTGGCGCCCTTCTCTATATTATTTTGCTTCGCGCGCTCGAGCGCTATGGCGTCAGCCGACACATTTTCTGAAATCACTGATCCCGCCCCGATGATCGCCCGATCACCAATTTTTACTGGAGCCACCAAGCTTGAATTGGAACCGACGAAAACCTCTTTGCCAATCACCGTCTTATGCTTGCCGTAGCCGTCGTAATTGCACGTGATCGTGCCCGCGCCCACATTGGCGCTCTGCCCAATGTCCGCATCTCCCAAATAGGAGAGGTGCCCCGCCTTCACGCCCTTCTGCAAATGAGATTTCTTCACTTCCACAAAATTGCCCAAATGCACGTCCTCATCCAAGACTGTGCCCGGTCGTGTGCGCGCATAAGGACCAATCGTCCCTCCGGCGCCGATTTTCGAATCCTTCAAATGACAATATGCCTCGATGATCGAGCCTTCGCCAATCCAGGTGTTATCGATGATGGAATGCGCACCCACTCGCACCAATTTTTCCAACTTGGAGTTTCCGCGTAAACTCACACCCGGTTCCAACGTAACTCCCGCACTCAACTGCACGCCTGGTTCAATCCAGGTCGTCATGGGATCGAGCATGGTCACACCGTCATTCATCCAATGCGAATTGATCCGGTTACGTAAAATCGATGCCGCTTCCGCCAACTCCAATTGATTATTCACTCCGAGTGCATCGTCCCTCGGGATCTCATACGTTTGGACCAGCCACCCGCGCATTCGGGCCATCTCTACGATGTCCGTGAGATAGAACTCGCGTGTTTTGTTGGCCTTATTTCCAATCGAGGCAAGTGCTTCTTCAAGCGCAGATTTTTTGACCCAATAAAAGCCAGGATTCACTTCGGCAATTTCCAATTGAGCGGGTGTCGCCTCTTTCACTTCCACGATCTTCTCCGCCACGCCCTGCGCATTTCTGCATATTCTACCGTAGGGTGAGGGAGGCGGCACGATCGCCGTCATGAGCGACACCAATGCCTTCGCTTCTAAATGAAGTTCGGTAAAAGCCTTTAAGTGGGCGGCTTGAAGTAAAACACAGTCGCCCCCCACAATAAAAATATTCGAATCTGCATTTTCCTTCTTTAGAATTTTCAAGCCTGCGCGAACGGCATCCGCCGTCCCCAGCGGCTTTTCTTGCAGAGCAAACTCTAACTTCAATTTCTTATTGGAAGACTTCGAGAGAAATTCCTTTACCGAAGCTTCAACCTCTGCGCGCTGATGTCCCACCACTACTACAATTTTTTCAGCGACATGAGAGACGAGCTCCAAAGACCAATGAATCATCGGACGTCCTAAAATGGGATGCAGCAGTTTCGAGAGGGGGCTTTTCATCCGCGTGCTTGCGCCAGCCGCTAAAACGATCGCCACGCTAGAAGAAGAACTCGATTTCACTTCCAATCCTGCGCGATCACTTCTAAGCCCTGAGTCGTTTTTTTCCATTTTCCCGTGACCGTAATCTGACTCATCGATCGAGGCGCTGAATCTTTCGACTTCAACTGCAGAATGTAGGCATCAACTTCGTCCTTGGTCACATCGAGCTTCGTGGGCTTGCCATCCTCTCCTGTAAATTCAAATTGCAACACTTTCCAGTTGGCGCAAGGCTGCATAAAGCAATGGCGCTCGATGGGTTTCATGGTCAAATTACCTTCGCCCTCGGCAGGCCAAAGAATCAATGCCAACGCTATTCCGACGCTATTCATCACCTCGGAAATTTAACGCAAGCGAGCTTCTGAAAGCTAGACTTTTAGGGCCACGCAAAAGCCGTGAACTTGCCCCACGAGCCCCCGTAAGAGCCGGGCGTGAACATTCATGGTCGAGCCCGTAGTGAAAACGTCATCCACCAGTAATATCCGGGAAGTCGAGGAAAGTTCCCCGGCCGCCACGGAGTTCAAACCGACACATTTCGAAAGCATCCACTCGCCGATGTCGTGCTTCATCGCCTTCCTTGGAAGTGGAAAGTCTGATCGATGAAAAACTGGCGCCTTGAAAGGAACACTCAACAATCGCGAGAGCCGCTTGGCCAATACAAAGCTCGGATCAAACCCCCGCAGCCGATTGGATTGTGGATCCGATGTCACGGGTATGATGAAATCATACCGTCGCTCGAACAGCGCTGTCGGCAAATACGCGGCGATTAATTCTTTCCAACGTTCAGAATGAAAGCGATCTTTGATATCCAAAATCCACGTGCGGACGCCCCCTTCATATCGAAATGCGATGTCCAACGAGTCTAGCGCCTCCGATCCGCTGGGTGGGTTCACAAGCGCCAGTTCTTGTGCACAATTTTTACACAAGAGCGTTATCGAAGTTGCAATTTTGCAATGTTCGCAAGGTGGCAGTAGCATTTATTGCACGAGACGTTCCAAGATCCGGAACTCGATGTCAATCGCACGAAATAATTCCTGACGCGGAATGCGCTCGTCCTTGCCATGCATGGTGCGAATATTCTCGCGCGTAAGAAAAAGTGGCACAAAATCAAACGCGCGCACACCCGCCAGGCGATAGTAACGAGAGTCCGTCACTCCGGGTGTGATAAATGGCGTGACCATCACCTTCGGATAACTTGAGAGCACATCTCGAAAATGATCCGCCTCGAGACCTTCAAAAAAATCCCGCCGAAAGGCGATATGATCGAGCGTTTTCACTTCATACTTCAAATGCTTTGGAACCCTATCTTCCAGAATTTCCTTCAAGGACTCTTCAATTTCAAAGGGCGTTTTATCTCCCAAAAATCGATACTCCAAATTCGTACTGACTTGGGATGGCACGATATTCTGAAATGTCCGAAGCGAGGGATCGGCAGCGCCGGGAATCGCCGGTTGCCACCAACTGGTCACCATGGTCTGCATGCCAAACAATTCAAAAAACAATCTCGGATAAAAATTCAGCATCCAACGCTCATAAAAAGGGCGGGTCTTCGCTACGGTTCGCACCATCTCTTGCATTTCATAGTGCAAACTTTTCCAGCGATGACTCCACTTTCGATTCTCAGAGTAAATTTGATCCATGCCTCCGACCATCGCCTCCAAAGGACTCACCGCCGTGTTCAGCGCCGAATGCCCTCCCGGACCTTCAATCTTAATTTGCCCGCGCCAAAAACCCTTTTGAGCCGTGGCGATCGGGGCCAAAGTGTAAGGTGCGATTTCCGTCGTAGATCCAAAACTTCCTTCGTTCCACATCCACTCCGCTCGTGTGAGAGAGCGAAACCGCCGCATCACTTTTCCCGTTTCCAATTTTTCGGAAGTACTCAATTCAATTTGAGTCTGCGGGAGTGAATTGAGCGGTTGAATCAGAAAATGCACAAAGGCTACGGCACCCAACGGATCGCCCACTTCTTCACCGCAATTCATAATGAAGTACACATCGCGCGTGCGTTTTACGGGAGAGTCCCGCAATTTTTTAATCGTCATCCAATGTGCAACGCCATGACCTTTGTCGTCGATCGCGCCGCGTGCTTGCATATACCAATCGGTTTGCTCACGTATCCATGTGGGCTCAAACGGAGGGGTGGACCACTCACTCGCATTGGCGGGCATGGTGTCGCCATGATGCACAAGAAGAAGCGGACGCTGAGCCGCGATTCCCGGCGCGCGTAGCACTCCGACGAAATGCACACATCGTCGAGAAGGATCAATCGACCAAGTAGCGCCTTCGATCTCCTCCTTCTC
>DDSI01000250.1 GCA_002343335.1 Bacteriovoracaceae bacterium UBA2394 | reverse complement strand
GAAATGGGAAGAAGCCCATAGCGAGCGCTTCATAGAAGGTGCGTCCCGTCCAAACCTTTAGCCAAATCACGCCGGGAATGAAAATGAACATCGAAGCCGCGAACAGCAGCAGCGAGCTCATCAGAAAACCATTTTTCTTTAACCAGCCACGATCGCGCAAGAATCCCGCGGCCATGGCGGCAAAGACAAATCCCAAAATGTATCCGCCCGNNCGCCTGCGAATAGACAGGAACTTGAAACGCGCAGAGGACGGCCAGGAGAACTTGCGAGGCGGCGCCTCGATTCATTCCAAACCAAGCTCCGGAGAGAATGACGACAAGCGACTGCAGGGTGATCGGCACGGGGGTAAAAGGCAGATAGAATTTAGCCTGTGCTGCGAGAGCAGTGAGTAAGCTCATCAGAATAACGGGAGTGGCCCACTTCAGGAACCACGTGGTCAATGTCGTAGAACTCTTCGAGGTCGTAGAAAGGGTAGAAGCCATGGGGCTTATTTGAGCGTCATCGACTTCAGAGGTAAAGGCTTTTGAGACGAATTTGTCAGGCGCTCCAGCTCCCACCCGACGATTGAAGCAATTTGCTCAAAATGCTTTCTTGAGGCCACAAAATCCATTTTAGAGACGTCAAAGGTCACGGACGCGCTCTCACGGTACCCCTTAATCCAAAGGTCATAGTGCTCATTCAGCTGTTCAAGATACTCCGACGGAATCTTTCGCTCATAGTCGCGGCCTCGCTTGGCGATGCGCTCTTGGAGTGTGCTGACGTCGCAGCGGAGATAGATAAGGAGGTCTGGCTTCTTTAAAAAGCTCGTCATGAGCTCGAAGTGGCTCGTGTAACTGCGATAGTCGCGCTCCTCCATGTGGCCCTGCAAAAACAGGTTCTTCGCGAAGATCTCCGCGTCTTCGAAAATGGTGCGATCTTGAATGACGCCGCCTTCGACTTTGGCGATCTCCTGCGCGTGGCGGAATCGTTTGGTCAAAAAGAACATCTGCAAATGAAAGCTCCATCGACGCATGTCGCCGTAGAAGTCGGAGAGGTACGGGTTGGTGTCGACAATCTCGTAGTAGGGCTTCCAGCCGAATTTCTCTGCTAGGAGGGTGGTGAGGGATGACTTGCCACATCCGATATTGCCAGCGATGGCGATGTAGCGAGGGGGCACTTCGAGTTTAAAAATCTCCTTTGAAGGCATGATTTTCAAAGCTAAAAGATTTTGTGATTGATCGTCGACTTAAATTTGTAAACACGTTGGAAAAATTTCTGACGACAAAGATTCCGGAGTGGCAATCTCCACTGCCATTTGAAGAGCCTCCCGCTTTCGCGGAGGATTTCGACGTCGCACTGCCGTGTTTTGCGCTGGCCAAGTTGCGAAAAGAGAGTCCCCAGAAATGTGCGGAGTGGGTGAGTGAGCTTGTTTCAGCTGAGAAGGCGCAATTAGGCGTGAAGCGCGCCGAAGTTTTGAAAGGATTCTTAAATATTCAAATGGAGACAGAGCAGCTCTCCAAAGCACTTGGCTCTCGATTTGATGATCCGCTTGGAGAAAGTCGAACCGCTCTAAAGGGTGAGAAGGCCTTGATCGAATTTTCTTCTCCTAATATTGCCAAGCCCTTCGGTATCGGTCACTTGCGCTCGACAAATATTGGAGCGGCCATCTCTCGGATTTATAAAGCGCTAGGGTCGGAGGTCATTCGCATCAATCACTTGGGGGATTGGGGCACGCAGTTTGGAAAAATCATTACCGCTTACAAACGCTTTGGGAGCGCCGAGTTTGTAAAAGGCGACCCGGTCAATAATCTCTATAAGCTCTACGTTACCTATCATGAGAAGGAGGCGGAGGATCCGGCGCTGCTCGATGAAGCGCGAGAGTGGTTTGCGAAGTTGGAAGCCGGCGATTCCGAAGCGGTGGAGCTTTGGAAATGGTTTAAGGACGTGAGCTATCACGAGTTCAAGCGACTCTACGATCGGCTCGGTGTGGATTTCGATTACGTTACTGGCGAATCCTTCTATTCCGAGTTGATGCCGAAGACGATCGAGCGATTGGAGAAGCAGGGCCTTCTGGTGGAGTCGGAAGGCGCGCGCATAGTGGATTTGGAAGCGGAGGGAATGCCTCCTTGCATCGTGGTGAAGTCGGATGGCTCTACCATTTACGCCACTCGCGATCTTTCCACCGCCGAATATCGCGCCAAGACTTTTCAATTCACGCGCATGGTTTACGTCGTCGGAGGCGAGCAGATCCTTCACTTCCGGCAATTTTTAAAGGTTTTGGAAAAGATGGGCTACGCGTGGGCTAAAAATTGCACCCATGTAAGTTTTGGTCTGATCAAATTTCCGGAAGGAAAAATGTCTTCCCGAAAAGGAAATTTGGTTTTGCTGGAATCTGTTTTGGATCAAGCCGAAAGCGAAGCGCTTACGATTGTGCGCGAAAAAAATGCCGACAAACCTCAGGACCGGAAATTATCGGAGACTGAGGAAGCCGAAGTGGCGAAACGCGTTGGCATGGGCGCGGTGATTTTCTTCGATCTACATGCCAAGCGAACCAAAGACATTATGTTCGATTGGAAAACGATTTTGAATTTCGAAGGAGATTCTGGTCCATACTTGCAATATTCGGTCGTGCGTTTGAATTCTCTATTGGAACGTGCCACCACCGAAGGATTGAAATTCTCAAAGAAAGATATTCCGGAGCTGGAAACTTTGGAAGAGCGCGCGCTTGCTCGAAAGTTATTGCGATTCCCGGCGGTTGTGGAAGCGGCAGCCAGAGAATATGAGCCATCTATTATTTCTCATGAATTGCTCGATCTCGCCGCGGTATTCAATCGCTTCTATATGAATGTGCCGGTGCTAAAGGGCGAAGAAAAATTGCGCGCTGGGCGAATGCAACTTATCGCCTTTACCAAATCGGTTTTGCAATTGGGATTGGGTCTGCTTGGGATTCAATCGCCCGAGCGGATGTAGCCATAGTATAGGTACGGATC
This sequence comes from Bacteriovoracaceae bacterium UBA2394, assembly GCA_002343335.1. Taxonomy (GTDB): domain Bacteria; phylum Bdellovibrionota; class UBA2394; order UBA2394; family UBA2394; genus UBA2394. The sequence continues at coordinate 12,838 of DDSI01000250.1, read as the reverse complement.
ATTTTTTGATTTTCGGAATTTTTCCAAAAATTTTTCATTCGCGGATCCATTAAATTATAGAGAACATCCCGTGACTGCGAGTTTAAATAGGTTAGCGCGATGACAAAACGTTGAATTGTCTCCGAAGGTTTGCGCGATCCACATTCCCATTGGGAGATCGTAAATCGCGACACTCCCAACAACTCGCCAAGCCGCGATTGAGAAATTCCTGAAATTTTTCGGAGATAGACGAGTTCCCAGTACGGCTCAAATTTTGGCATGACGTGAGCGATACACCTTTCTCCATAAATCTACCTTGCGCACAGATTACGAACGCTTAATGGACCTGCTCAGGAAGTATAGCAAACGCAACATTTGTGATGGTTGCTATATAGCGAGTAATGCCAAGCGCAGAATGTGCAATGGTGGCTGTATACCAAACGCAGCACATGTGAGTTTTGCTATACCTCTTGGGGAAGGTGCTATGGATCTCAACTGCGGTTTAGCACTTCAAGGATGCGCTCGTATTCTCTACCCGATTTTTCCAGCTTCTCGGAAAGAGTCTTGCGCTCAGCGGGATCTTTTACTTTGCCGATCAATTCTTCCATATCACCCATGTGTTTTTTGAATCCAGCGAGGGACTGCTTTCGCTCCGACAAGCTAAATTGCCATTCGCCGCCATGCTGGGCCATGGCCAAGTGCACATCGAGCTCTTCACCGACTTCCGATATTTCTTGATCCAATTGGGTGCGATTGGGAGATGGAGGTTTTCTCATCGTTTCAAGCGTGTGATGCATGAATTCATGCGCGATCACCATACGACTGGAATAATCTTTGAGAAAGATTGTCGGAGGAAAATTGTCCCAAGCCTCTCGTGGAAACTGAGGGAAGTCGCTCTGGGGTTTTCCTTTGGCAATGTAGCGTCCCGCAGTTTGAATATAGTCGGGATTTGCGCTCGCGATCATTTCTGCAATGGCTTTCTGCAAAGGGGTTTCCGCGGCGTGAGTATCCTTCGGAGGGTCTAAGAATGCTTTTAATTCTTCGGGAGAGAGCACAGCACCATCGGGGCCCTTCACCGATACTTTGGCATTTCGAGAATTGTCGCCGCTTACCACAAATACATCCACGCCAAATTTATCGTGGATGTATTTGGCCATCTGTTTGGCATCTCGCTTTTTCTCTCCGTCGTTTACGACGTCAGTGATCATCGATTTCTGCAAGGATTTGCCTTCGCGCAATTCTGTCCACGTGAGATCCACGTGATCGTTCGGGGCATTTTTCACGACGGTCTTTACCTGGGCAAAAGGATCCGGCGGGCACACCGTCGTCTGTACGATTGCAAACCAAAGGACCGCCAATTTCATTGCACTCCAAGGGTGCAAGAAATGGTGCCTAAATGGAGGGGCTTTTGCGGGGTTTTCTAAGCCAGCTATGCAAAGTTTGCGCACAGGCTCTTAGGGAATGCATTTTTAGCGGGGGTAGGGTTCAGACTTCTACGGCACCTATATTGCAACATTTTAGCGCAAACCGAGGTGTCTTAGTGTTTTACCGTGCTCTCTATTTAACTGCTGTTCTTCTTGGGTTCTCGCTTCCTCTGCGCGCCGAAGAAGTTGCAGCTTGTTTACCCACAAGCCAGCCTTCCACCCAGCCTTCGACTAGGCCCAGTCAAGATATTCAAAGCATCGTGGATCAAGCTGCTGGGAAGATGACCCCGTCATCCATTGTGGTTCAAGACGCGCCAAAGAATCCAGTAGCACCCGTGGTTCCAGCTGCGCAGAAAGAGCTTGCTCTTGCTCCGTTAAAATCGATTTCAGAGAGATTATTTTCGAATTTTTCCCAGCTGAATGAAGATGAGCGCAAAAAGGCGATTGAGAATTATGCACAGTTTGTAGCGCAAACTTATGCTCCAGATCTTGGGAAGTTGGCCTTCGATCAATTAAATGCAGGCGTTGAACCAAAGAAAGTACACGATCAAATTGAAACTGCATTATCTCTTCGCTTCGATGCCAGTAGTGAATTCTTCACGATGTACAAAGATTACCTGAAAAGAGAAGGACTCATGGCTCGAGCTGTGGATGTTAAAAAATTTCAAGAGACCATCAAGCCCGTCGTGACAAAATGGGTTGAGCAAGGAGTTCCGAGGCTCGTCTTCAATCAAGCCTTGGAATTGGTGGAGCAGGACGTTGCTAAAGAATTTTTCTTTGAATGGATTTCTCGAAACCCCAATTCCCAGTGGTCAGACGTGAAGAAGTTGGAATTTTTTAAATTGAAGACGGTTGGGGAAGATATGGTGATGACCTGGTATCTTGCTCAGAAATTTCCGGACCTTCTGACGAATCCACTTCCTCCGAAGTTTCAAGCCGGAATTACTGAGCTGATTAAGGCAGGAGCCTCATTCGAAGCAGTTCAACTAAAAGTCACGGAAGCCAGGAAAGCAATTTTGGATCTCATCAGCAAGATTACCAAATTTGCGAAGGACTTTTATGCGCAGTCCGAAGGAATTTCAATCGAAATGAACAAAGCTAAAACCGACAAATTGGCGAGTGATTTTAAAGTACTCCTCGATGATTTAGAAAAGGCAGGTCTGCCACGGGAGACTGGACTTGCTCATATGTTGGCAATTCGCTCCGCTGAACAGAATCGGTTGCTTGCGGAATGGTTTGATAAAAATCCAACTCTTTCGTGGGAAGAAATAAAAAAGAGCGATGCCTTTAAGATCTTTGGCGAAAAAACTCTTAAAGAATGGATTTTTGCTCGTTATGCGATTGAGCCGCTTTCTGATCTTTTTCAGAAAACAAAACAGTATTCTCGATATCTTGAAGATTTGGAGAATCACTCGAAGAAGTATTCACCCGAAATCGTGGAGATGTTGAAGTCCATGAAGGCGGAGTATGAACAAGCAACGAAGGAATCGCGCGAACAATTTGCAGCATTCTCGAAACGCTTCCCTGAATTCGCTGGACAGGAATTTGTTGAAGCCAAATTAAAACAAATTCAGAAAATGGGGTGGGCCGAGAAAACCATCGACGAATTGGCTCGCGGCAAAAGCTCCTGGGCGGAAATCGAAGCTTCGGGCGTTACTGAAATTTATGATGCTCAATTAGTGAAAAACTTTGTGGCAGGAAAAAGAGCTCAAGAAGTATTGAAGAAAATTGCCGACTACTATCGAGATTGGTCTGCGCGAGCGGCGGACCAGCTCGTTAAGCAGGACATGAAACAGATCAATGCGCGATCTGAAGCAGAGGTGATTGCTTCGACAAAGCCCCAGCAATATCCCACGTTGGAAAGCTATATGGAGGAGCTCGAGAAGATCGCGAAGGATTTTCCCCAGTCCAATCTGGACGTGGCAAAACTCAAAAAAGAAATCGCTGATGAGTTTGAACGCAGCACCCAAAAGAAACGCGCTGAGATTTGGTTGCTCGAGCGCGCCAAAGCAAATCAGTCGTGGAGCGAAATTGCGAAGGATGCGGAGAGGCTGGGTTATACAAATCATACGCCACTTCATGAAATGAGACGTCTCTTGGATGCGCGTCAGTATCTCGTTCTCAATGGTCGCCTCGATCGACTGATGCATGAGGTGGTCGATCTTCGACTAGAGTTAAAGAAATCGAAATGGGTCGAGGAGTCTCCTGCCCTTTCTAAAATAGCTATTTTTCAATCACGTAATTCAATGCTGGTGGAATTGGATTTGAAGCGAAAGAAAGATGAGCTGGACTTCGTTCTTAAGCAGATGGCTGCGTTGAATGATTCCTCTCCTGGAATCTTTGATTCGTCGCTTGGTCGAAAAACCGTCAGTGATGAAATAGAACTTCGCGAAACAAAACGAGAGGCTCTGGCGCTTCTAAAAACGGGCGTTGATAACCAATTCATGAATATTCCGTCCTGGAAGGTCATGGAATCTCAATTGCGGGCTGCGGGAGTGACGGAAGAAAAGATTGCAAAGACCCGAACAGAGATCGGAAAAGCTTTTTTGGGTGTGCTAGAGTTTGAGCTCTTAAATGATGGGCGTCTTTCCCAGATCGCAGCGGCTCGATTTTTGTCTGAAAGAGGAAATCACAGTAAAGATCAGGAAATTCACAAGCTTCAAGACTACGAAATCAAACTGACAAGCGCGATTAGCAAAATTTCTGAGGAGTTTGGCATTCCCGTAGATCTTCAGGCTCATCGAAAGCACATGGTCAAGCGCGTGAACGAAATCAAAGTCGACATTCTCAAAAATCTTCCGGATCCGACCGAAGACTCCTTTGGGCAAAAACTCATGCAGGTGGTGCATCGAAGTGGAGAATCGCTCTGGATGATCACCGCGGGCAACGTGGCGCAACTTGCAGGGGGGCTTTATGGCTCTACCTTTGGAGACGGCGGATGGGAGACGGGAACGCGGTGGGGAATGAACACGGTTCGCTACATTCAAGATTACAGCAATGAGCATCATTCGACTCGCGATGAAGATGGAAATATTCGGACGCCAGGGTCCATGTGGGGACATGAATACGATTGGGTACAAAAGAAACGCATTCAGAATTTTGGGCTTCGATATGATCCTCTTCTATGGGCGCCCATTTCTAAAAACGCAGCAACAATTTTTGTGGGGCAGGGTTCTGGAGTGCTTTTGGAGGGTGCGATGGATGGTTATCATTACGTTGCGCCGAAGATCGCCGGCATGAGCGATGAAAAGTATAGAAAATTACTCAAAGGCGAGTGGAATGAAGAATCCTGGGCTTTGAAAGCGGGTGATCGTGCATTTCTTGCTGCTGAAGCTTCATTTGGATTGGCCCTCGCTATCGCAGGCGGCGGTAGTAGTCCAAGTCTCGGAACATTGGGTACGGTATCGACTCGACCCGCCATGGCTTTAGCTTCAGCTCGCGTGGCGGTCACTGCAAGTTCGGCTTATGTGGGGTCCGCCACGATTCTTGGAGGTCTCTCCGCAGTCGGCCAGGAATTCATGTTGATGGAGCAAGCGAAAGATTGGAGAGATCCCAATGGCGAAAGAAACGGATTTAGTCCCCTTCGCGTTTTGAACAATACATTTGAAGGGTCTGCGGGAAGTTTAATGTTCATGGGAGGCCTAGGTATATTCGGAAAATATTATCAAGCTGCTCGTGAATTCAACTTGGTAAAGGCTGGGCTCCGGGCCGATGCAATGGAATTTCTTGCAAAGGGTGGTCAACTTTCTGCCCGAATTGCCGCAGCCGCGGAGTCTGGCGTGATCTCAAAATTCACAGACTTGCTGGAAGGTTCCGCGGACTTTGAGAACTCCGCCAAGATGATTAACGATGCGAAATCCAGGTCCGAGTACTGGGGAGCCGTTGTCCTTTTAGTCGCGAATATAGACGACACATTTGAAGTCAATTTGGCCAATAGAGGCGCTAGCGCTCTTAAAATGGCGGCACGGCAAGTGTCCCCCCGCGGCATAAATCTTGCAAAATATCAAACTCAGACCTCTCCGGTGTCTATGGGTTCGTTAGAAACTACAGACACTGTTGGAGCGATCGTAGAATAAACGTGGCAGTAAAGAAATGTTGAGAAGGAGATGACCTATGAAATGTGGAAAACAAATTACTAAGGTAAGCGGGTTGGTGATTTTAAGCCTTACGCTTTCCATTCAAGCAAATGCAAAAGAAGGCGCGGGCGCCGCTATGCAAAACGTTAACAAAGCGACGAATGCTGCTAAGTCTGCAGCAACCGAAAGCGCAGTAAAAGGTGCGGCCGGCTCTTCAACCGCCGCTCCGAATACCGCGAACTCTGGCGCAACCATCAATATGAATTCTGGCAATGGTGCTGGAACTGATTCATCGAAGGTGACGACTCCCGCAGATGTTCAAAAAGGTCCCACGTTTTGCTTCGGGGGTTCTTCCACTGGAAGCGCAAAAGAAGTAAACGACGTCATGGGCGAAATCGCGGATGTCGCGAAAGAGGTTTCAACCGCTAAAGTAGGAAATATTCCTGCTGGTTTAGGTTTGGCCGCGATCGCAAAGGCCGGAATTATCAAGCAAGAATACATCGATGCTATCAAGAAGGAAGGCGGCAAGACCTTGGAAGGTTTGAACGCTCTCGCGGGCATCTATGAGGAAGCTGCTTACATTTACCGAGCTAATACAGGCACAGACCTTTCGAATTTGACTGAAAATGATTACAAAGAAATTCATAAGATCGCTTATGAAAATGCCGTGAAGATGTTCGGAAAAGATCTCATGGATAATTTGGAAGCGGCTTGCCGAGTTTAATCGGTAAGAATTAAGAAAGACTTCTCAAAAATTTCTGACATGTGTATTCGAGAGGGCCGACAAAATCGGCCCTCTTTTTTTATCAGGCCTTACGCTGTAGGACGATTCGTCCGATATTCGCAATCGAGGGGCGCAGGGAGAGCGCGGTCCAGAGAAAATTCGTATACACGCGGTAGGACGTGCTCGCTTCCTTCAAGACGAGCATGACTCCGAGGAAGCTGAAGGCCACGATGGCTCGGCCCGTAGCGGAAATCACGAAGAGGTCATGCACGGGCACGCCGCTCTTCAGCAACTGAGCGCCAACATGCGCTCCTCCAAGGGCGGCCAAATTCATGGCGGCTAAGTGGGCGCCGATCAAGGTGCGTGCGCGACCAGGCGCAAAGTTCTGAAACACCAAAACAACCGAGAGTTCGAAGCCGCCCCAAAAAATTCCTGCGAGTAGTTCCGTCGCCATGAGTCCCCAAAATGACTGCACGGATGCCCAAAGAGACATCGTGCCTGAAATCGCAATCAAACAAATTTGCAAACCGACAAACGGTCGAAACGATCGCACCGCCTCTCCCCACGACGCCAAAAACATCGCGCGCCCAAAATAAGGAATTGCCGTAATCCACGCATAGTGAATGAGTGGAAAGTGAAGGTCGTTCAACATATAGGGAACGGTGAAGGGCGAGGCAATGACCGCCATGAACTTAAACATTACCGTAAAAATTCCCACAGATAGAATGACGGGAGATCGAAGCACATTTTTCCACGGCGACGGCACTCGCTTTGGATCGGAAAGTGTGACCGTGTCGGGAGCCGACTCCCCACGGCGGTGTCTTTCGACGGGGCTCGCTTGAGCCATCAAAAAACAGAGAGACAAGCTGCGCGCGATAAATCCCAGAGACAATATAAGAAGGAGATGCGACTCAGTGTCTTTCCAATAGAGCAAATAGGAGAGAGCCAGAAAAATGCAGACGGTGATGAATGACGTGTAGGCATTTCGTCGAGAAAAATAACGTGCGAAGCGCTCCTTCGGAAGCCAGGGAGAAATCCAATCGAGCCACAGAGGACTCGCGACCATCCCACCGATCCAATAGAGGCTGAGTGCGGTGAGCAGCGTAGGAAAGAAATTATCGCCGGTAAAGGCCGTCACCGTCAGTCCGAGGCCTAAACACTGTACAGCTACTGCAGCACAGAGAAATTTCTTTAGATGTTTCTGGGGCGTGATCGCTGGAACAATCCAATTCGCGATCGAACCCAATAAAATGGGAAGTGTATGAAGGAGGGCGACTTGATCGCTAGAAATTCCCTTTTTGATGGCGAAGAAAATGGCGAAAGTTTCCGCACTTCCAACCATCACCGCATACAAACCGGCCTCAATTTGACTCCAGCGAAACGTGCGCCGCCGCAGACTTTCCCCCGACACATCATCAGGATAAATGCGCATGGGCGTCGGACTCAATTCCAGGAAGTACGTGTCAAAAGTCTAACGCCCTGCAGGTGGTTTGACAGACACCGTGCATTGATTTGCGCAAATTCACAGGGGTGTAACTTTTTTTGCAGAAAATAAACGAAATCATAATGAGGACTTACCGCTCTGACCGAGCGCTTCAGGAAAAATGTATGACTAGGCACAGCTTTTGCAACCCATCATAGCGAAACCAAAATTTAGACGCATAGGCGTGTGAGATAACCGAAGAGTAAATGTCAGGGAGGAACGACAAATGGCAAAGAAAATTGTGATCAAGAAGTATCCGAATCGAAAACTATATAACACTGATTCCGCGAGCTACATCTCCTACAAAGATATCGTAGAGATGATTAAAGCCGGTGACAGTGTGACCGTGGTTGATAACAGAACAAAACAAGATATCACCCGATTCACCCTCACCCAGATCCTTTTCCAAAAAGAGCGTGAGTTCTTGAAGAGCTTGCCCGAAACCACTTTGGAAACTGCGATCAAACAAGAAGAAGGTTTGCTCTCTAACTCCATTTCGTCTTTGGCCTCGTTCGGAACGGGCACGGGCGCGAGCTCTGCTGGCAACGCCGGTGGACTTGCTTCCTCGGGAACCGGTTCGACCGCGAATAACTAAGACGGACGGAAACACACACAGTTTTCTCTGCTCTTCGTTTCTCGACAGTCCATTGCCTTTTGAAGGTAGTAAGAAGGATTGGATTTGAACGATGAGAATAAGAAGGCGTCCACGGAAGGACGCCTTCTTTTTTATTGGTGCGGCTTCGCCCGCACATTGGCCTGCGGACCGGGTATCGGAGTTCGCTCGAGACCGGCGAACTCCTTCAAATGGGCTAGGCCTCGCTTCGCTTCGGCAATGACCTGCGGCGCGGCAGCGCAATGTGTCACGTTATCTGCGGCGCTTCAAATTTAGATTTCAGTTAGAATTTAGAAGTCTGGTGCGACGAAGGATCTATGGGGGGTTGGTCATGCGTTCCATCAAATCTCGTCTATCTTTTGCCGCGGTCATCTTTTTCTTCAGCGTTCATTTTGTTTTTGCTGAGGTGCATCCAACTCATCCTGTCACAATCGCTTTGCCAAATGCCGTAGGCGTGATGGGGGATTCCATTTCCGAAGCCATGCTTGTGGAATTTAGTCTCGAGCATCCTCCTACAACGAAGCAACTCATCAAGATGATGAAGCGAACGGAGGATAGCGAAGATAAGACGATTGAAAACTTTCGCCATCATTATGCCAAACCGCACCATTCTTGGGCCACGGGGGACGATCATACCGACATGGTGCAATCTCATTTCGAGCGCATAGCCTCGCTGAAGTCAGGAGTTCAGTCGTACAATTTTTCCGTGAGCGGATCCCGCGTGGTCGATCTTATCCCTCAAGCGGACGAGCTGTTAGCGACGGAAGCTCGAGACAATGTGGTCATCGACTATATTTTGATTCTCATTGGAGCCAATGATTTGAAGCGAGAAAAAATTGAGGAAGTAACAACGCCGATGGCCTATGAAGCCGGAATTGAAGCACAACTTCGAAAAATTCTTACGAAAAATCCCCACCGATCGATTCTGCTCGTTGGCCTTCCGGACATTCACGAAGTTTTTGAACTTTCGAACAACTTAAAAGTCATGAAGATTTTAACGAAAACCTACCGATGCAAAGAAGTTCGAGAAACGATCTATGGTGATTCGGTCATTTTCAATAAGAATAATATCGAAAGTTACGAAGCATCGAAAATGATCAAAAAAATGTACGAGCAAGCTAATGATTCAATTGCTTTGAAACTTTCAGCGGAGTTTCCTCAAGCCAATTTGCGTTCCATCAAAGACTATCGCAGCCCCGCAAAGGTTGTAAAAACACTGGCCACGGATTGCTTTCATCCGTCGCTTTGGGGCCAGGCCATTATTTCAGAAGTAACCTGGGGCCTCAGCTTTTGGGGCGATCTTACTCCTCCTTAAAGCAATCGTAGAACAAGACTCATCGACAAATTGGCTTGGCCTAATACGGCTGTCTGCGCTTGCTGTAGAATTTGATACTTGGTGAGCTCTGCCGATTCTTCAGCCACATCCGAATCGGCAATGGCCGAATGAGCGGCTGATAGATTTTCCACTAACGTTTCATTGAACGATCTAGCGGTATCCAGTCGATTGGATAGGGCGCCTAAGTTGGAGCGCAGCGACGTTAAATTTGAAAGACCCGTATCCAAAATATCGAGTACATACTGAGCTTTTGAAGACGAGCTAATATTCAAATGCCGAGTTGCAGAAGAAGTTTGGGTGTAGGAGAGGAATGTATAAATGGAAGTGCCTGCAGAAGCGCTCGCAAATTCCGTCACTCCGTCCCCATTGAAGTCGGCTACAGCGACTGAAACTCCACCTTGATATTCCTGCCTAGCTTTGAAGGTGCCATTTCCATTGTTGAGATAGACATTGACCGTAGCGTCATTGGGATTATTTGCGATGAGATCGAGCGAGCCGTCACCGTTGAAATCGGCGGCTCTCACGGTATTGTTTTGTACGCCCCCAAATCCCCCGCCGTTATAACCCACGAAAGCTTGGAAGGTTCCATTCCCATTTCCAATTAGGACTCTAAGCTCCGAACTTCCGCCGCCTGCGATGGCTAAGTCAATTGCGCCGTCACCATTCAAATCATTAGCGATCACGCTTAAGGGAGCGGAGCCCGCAGCAATTGATGTCTTTGCCTGAAAAGTTCCATCGCCGTTGTTCACAAAGATATTCACGTTGCCATCTCCTGACACTGACACGATATCGAGCTCTCCATCATTATTCACGTCGGCAACGGATGTTGAATTAGAGCTTGCGCCGTCGGTGTAAGTAACTCTAGGTGCGAAGGACCCATTGCCCAACCCGAAGAGAATGCTCAGTTGCCCGCCAGTCGTTCCTACGAGATCTTTGAAACCATCTCCGTTCAAGTCGCCGGTGGCGATCGAGTTGGCTCCGCCGCTTGCAAATGTTCGTAACGCCGAGAAAGTTCCATCACCATTTCCTAGCCGCACGTCGAACGTGGAAGTTGCGGTTGAGACAAGGTCCAGTTTGCCGTCGTTATTGAAGTCCGCTGAAGTCGCTCTAAATAAACCTCCACTCGTCGAATAGGTGATGCGAGTTTGGAACGTCCCGTCTCCAATCCCAAGAAGGATATTGATTTGGTCATCGACCAGCGCTCCCGTTTGCAGCACGTCCATAATTCCATCATTGTTAAAATCGCCGACGTCGATATTGCGTCCAAGGTTTCCGCCTGTCGAAGTCGATTTGAAGTAGAATTGTCCCGTTCCTACCGTCTCGGTAAAGATTTCATTTGCGCGAGTGGAACCCACGTTTAAAGCAATAGTCTGTCCTTTCTGGGTACCAGCTTGAATCGATGTTTCCGAAAAACTTCCATCAAATAGGTTGATTCCATTGAGATTTGTTTGGGCGGTGAGGCGATTGTATTCTTTGTATATCTCTTGAAATTCAGAATTCAGATACTGACGGTCTTGTTGAGAAATAGTTCCGTTGGCAGATTGCAGGGCTAACTCTCGCATTCGCTGAAGCAGGCTAGTTTGTTCGGCAAGTCCGCTTTCAGCGGTATTGATGATTCCCTTGGCGTTATTGAGATTTTGAATGGCCGTGCGAGTACCACGCATCTGCGATTCTAGGCCGAGACTAAGAGCGAGCCCAGCTGGATCGTCCTCGGCCGAAGTGATTCGATGCCCGGTGGCAAGGCGCGTTAATACTCGCGAGATTGCCCGAGACGAGTTCGATAGGTATCGAATCGCCTTCAAAGAGGAAGCGTTGGAATTTATTCTAATTCCCATTGGCTTTTCCTCTCCCCAAAATTTCGAAATAGCAGAGCATTCAGACTCAAATCGGCGTCAACCTAACTGCGTTCAATATTGCACAGCATGCGTGCGCTGAATCATGCTCAGAATTTCAGTGACTTAGATGGTCTCTTTGATTTCGCGTCTGCGCATTGCAGAGTCCGCACGGCGTCGAGATTTACTGTGCGGCGTCTAAAATCAGAACTCCGGAGGCTTGCGCAGGGCTTTGACTTCCGATCTTGCCTTCTTGCCCGCTAACATCTTTTCTTTGGCACGTTTCGAGCGCTTTTGCTTTTGCTTTTTCTTTTTGTAGATTTCTCGGGCCTGCGCGCTCTTTTTACCATGGATCTGCGCTTCAAGTTTTTCACACAGGATTCTCCGAGCGAGATAGCGATTGTCGACTTGAGAGCGGGTCTGCTGACATTTCACTTCCAGGCCCGTGGGTTCGTGTCGAATATAGACGCAAGTGTTCACCTTATTCACATTCTGTCCGCCGTGCCCACCGCTTCGAATGAAATGCTCCGACAAGTCGGCTTCGAAAATCCCCAGCGCTGCCATTCGCGCGGTCAAATCTGCTTTCTTCTTTTCGCTAATCATTTCCGCATCTCTATGATTAAGATCTTAAGGACATATGCCCGAAGTTTGGAAGCGTTGTAGTCAGTGTAAGAAAGAAATCCCCCTAAATGGAATCTATTATGTTTGTTCGGTCTCGACTTGCCGACAGAAGGCCACGAATTACGTCTTTTGTAGTGTGGCCTGTTGGGATGCCCACGTTCCCATTGAAAGACACCGCGGAGAGGATGTCGCGGCCATCGAAAAGCGAGCACCTCGTGTTCCGGAGCCGGAAGGTGGAGCCAAGCGCATCGTGGTGGGAAGCCCGTCCACTGGAAAGTTGGGGGAGGACGAAATTCTTGTCGTCGTTTCAAAGGTAAAGAAATACATCGTAGAAAAATCCGGGATGAATACGTCGGCGGATGTCATGGACGTGCTGACGGATCGCGTGAAGCGAATTTGCGATCGAGCCATCGAAGAGGCTCGACGGAACGGCAGAAAAACCGTGATGGATAGGGATGTACCTTAGGAGAGTGATGGCTCATGGGTGTGGTAATTCAATTTAAAAAATTAGATCCTCAAGCAATTCAGCCAGCCTATTTATCTGCGGGAGCCGCGGGATTTGATTTGAGTTCGCTGGAATCGGTGACGTTGAAGATGGGAGAAGTCACGCTCGTGCGCACTGGCATCGCGCTTGAGATTCCAAATGGCTACGAAGTTCAGATTCGGGCGCGATCGGGTCTTGCGGCCAAACACGGCGTTTTTTTAGTGAACGGTGTGGGCACGATTGATTCAGACTATCGTGGGGAAATC
>DDSI01000222.1 GCA_002343335.1 Bacteriovoracaceae bacterium UBA2394 | reverse complement strand
CCTTTAAAGAGGGCGAGGCTTCCGAGCGAGTAGGCCACGAAAAATTCGGACTCCGGATCAGTGGGATCTTGTCTCTGGAGCGCTTCGGCGGATTGAACGGCTTTTTGAAAGTATTCTTCCGAACCGGCTTGCTGGGTGTCGTAGAGATGAGTGGCATAAAAAACTTGGGCATTAAAAAGTTTTTTGAGAACAATTCTATTTTTGGGAGTTTGCGAATGGGCAAATTCAAAATGTTGGAGCGCCTCCGAAAGACGAAAGGCTGAGTAGGCTTTGTCACCCTCTCGAATCGCCAACTTCCATTTTTTAAGGTCGACGCCCTTGAGCTCTTTTTGAGGTTCCGCCTCAGCCACCATTTCAGTCAGGGTTTCCGAAGGGCCCAGTTTTGAAGCAATGTCGGTGAGAGTGGTATAAGGTGATTTTTGTGCAAACAAGAGGTAAGTGGCGTACCCCAAAATCTGTGTGCTTATCCCCACGCCTCTATTGTATCGAAAGGGAGCTCTCTTCGGGGAAGCTCTCTAAATCTTTACAAGAATTTGACGCTCTACGGATGAATTAACGCCCCATATCTCGATCGGTTTCGCTATTGGGATTTCCGGGTTTTAAAGCTCTTGGATTGTCGGCCTTTGCATNNGCATTTCCCATCGCACGTGCGGCCGCCATATCTCTTTCTATTCCCTCACCGTAAGGCGGCCACATTTCATCCCGGCCTCCTCGTCTGGAGTCCATCATCATCTCAGGCGGAGGTTGAGGCAGCGGCTTTTCGTAGATGGTGGTAGTACTTCTCTGCACGATTCCAACGGGTTCGGCATAAAGCACATGGGCATAGCCATAGAGAGCCATATGGATAAATGCAGCTCGAGATCCTCGGACGCGCGCCACTAAGAAACGGGAGTCGGCATCCAATTGCAAAAGTTCCAGCGCGTTTTCTTCGACGAATCTTTTAACTTCCCCCACAAGATNNGTTCCAAAGTGGGAGAAGCGGCATACATCAAAATGAGATTAGCGGTGCCGATCTGCTCGGGACCTTCGTGAAATGATCGCTCAAGCGCTAGCACGAACGATTTGGAGCCGAGCGGAGAGAGCACCGTGTTGCACGGAGCCAACGCTAAGTCTGAGTTCGCTGCATTATTACCGAGCGATGAAAATAATAGCGTCGAGGTGACAGTCAGAAACCCAATAAAACCCACGGGGGGTATTTATCTCAAATTCGGTGGATTTCAAAACGGAATCGACCTTCGAACTTCTTTTGCCCGCTCTTTACCCTGCAAGCACTTCGTCTCGAGTAACTTTCTCGAGATATTCCTTCACCTTAACGAGGAATCCGACGGAGGTGACTCCGTCGATGAGCCGGTGATCATAACTAAGGGCTAAATACATCATGGGACGAACTTCCACCGTCCACTTGCCATTGTTTTCGATCGCCCTGGGGCGCATCTCAATTTTATGCATGCCGAGAATTCCACTTTGCGGAGGATTCAGAATCGGCGTGGAAAGAAGGGAACCAAAAATCCCACCATTGGTGAGCGTGAATGTCCCTCCCTGCATTTCGGGAATGGAGAGTTTGGCGCTGCGAGCTCGATCTGCCAGATCAGCGATGCGCTTTTCGATTTCCGAATAAGAAAGCGATTGCGCATTTTTCAAAACCGGAACCACCAGCCCTCGATCCGTACTCACTGCAATTCCAAGATTTACATTCTGCGGATAAACGACATCATCGCCTTCAATGCGTGCATTTACATCGGGGTAATCCTTCATGGCAGCGATGATCGCGCGCGCGAAATAGGACATGAATCCCAACTTCACATCAAATCGCTTTTGAAATTCATCTTTCAGCTGTGCGCGAGTGCCCATGACGTTCGTCATGTCGACTTCGTTAAAGGTTGTAAGGGTCGCGGTGCTTTGTTGCGAGTCCAAAAGGCGCTGCGCGATTTTCTTTCGGAGCGTGCTCATCGGTTTTCGAACGACTTCGCCGTCTGCATTCGACCATGGCGCTGGTGCTTGTTGAGTGCCCGGCGCCGGCATGGTGCCAGACCGAACGGCTCTTCGCTTGCTGGGGCCAAGACCCTTCAATTGTTCTGCGCCAATGGAAGAGACGGGTTTGGAAGCGGTGGCAGGCGCGCTCGGTGAAGAAGGTGTCGTCGCTCCAGTTGCCGTTTCCACGGACTTTGAAGGCTGCGCGCTCACAGCGGGAGAAGATGAGGGAGCGGGCGCTCCTGCAACAGCAGTTCCGCCATTCACGACTTCAATCATTCCCACCAAACTTCCTACGGCCGTTGTGGTTCCTGCGGGAACCGAAATGGTGAGTCGCCCGGAAGCGGGTGCGGGAACTTCAAGTGTGGCTTTATCGGAGTCTACTTCAAGGAGTGGCTGATCCTTTTTGACGATATCGCCTTCGCTGAAAAACCATCGGCCGATGGTTCCTTCCGAGATGGATTCTCCGATGGTTGGAATTGTGACATTAATTTTATCGCCCATGTGCGTCGTCCTTAACTGGTCTCATCAATTTTATGGGGCCGCCGACTTATATTTTCAAGCCGAGTGCGTCGACGATGATGGCTTCTTGCTCTTTCGCGTGCCGTCCCGCAGATCCCGTGGCCGGGGAGGCAGCGCTAGGTCGACCTGCGTATTTCAAATCGATTCCCAGATCCAAGGTAGTCATCTTCATATGTGTCCAAGCGCCCATATTTTTAGGTTCTTCCTGAACCCAAATCCAATTGACGTGGCTCCACTTTTTCCAAAGTGCTTGAAGCTCCGTCTTATCTAGAGGATAGAGCTGTTCCACGCGTATGAATACGAATTTTTCGAGAAGACCAGCCTCTTGAGCCCTTTTACGAAGCTCCCAATATATTTTCCCGGTGCAGAGAATGACGCGCTCCGGCTTTTCTGCAGGCGGTGTTTCCACGATGAGATTGTAAAATCGACCCTTTTCGAAATCACTTCGCGATGAAACCACTTCTGGCATTCGCAACATGCTCTTTGGGGTAATCACAATGAGGGGTTTTCTGAAATCTCGATGAAGCTGACGTCGAAGGGCGTGCGCATATTGCGCGGGCGTACTAGGGTAGACGACCTGCATGTTGCTTTGCGCGCAGAGTTGTAAAAATCTTTCAAAGCGCGACGACGAATGCTCGGGACCTTGCCCTTCATAGCCATGCGGAAGAAGAAGAACGAGACCGCTCATGCGATACCATTTGCTCTCGGCGGACGCGATGAATTGGTCGATGATGACCTGAGCCCCATTGACGAAGTCGCCAAACTGAGCCTCCCAAAGCGTGAGAACTTTAGGATTCGCACAAGAGTAGCCGTAATCAAATCCAAGCACACCCGCTTCAGAAAGGGGTGAATCGTAGACCTGAAACTTTCCCTGCGTCTCGGAAAGATGACGGAGAGGGAAGTAGCGTTCTGAATTCGTGTTGTCAGTCATCGCGGCGTGCCGTTGTGAAAATGTCCCACGAATAGAATCCTGTCCGCTCAATCGAATGCCATGGCCTTCAAGAGCGAGTGAGCCAAACGCAATCTGTTCGCCCGTTGCCCAATCGAATTGATCTTCTTCTTTAATCTTTTGATACCGCTGCTCGAGCATGCGAATAAATTTAGGAAGGGGCTTAAAGTTTTCTGGAACCTTGTGAATGACTTCAAGCACTCGGTCGAGATGTTCGCTCTTTACGCGCGTGTCGGTCGCATCCAAAATTCCTTTTTCCGTACCATGCGTGAGCCCTTCCCAAAGTCCTCGCAATGTATCGGCCTTTAGCTTCTTGGGCGAAGTTTGAATCTCGGCCCGTTTATCGGCTAATTCCTTTTCGAATCCCTTCCAAAATTGATCCACCACCTCGCGATCGATTTGAGCTTCCTTCGCAAGTCGCTCCAAGTAGATGTCGAGAGGCGAGGGATGTCGTCCAATAATTTGATACATGAGAGGTTGGGTGAAGCGTGGCTCGTCGCCTTCATTGTGTCCATATTTCCGGTAGCACCAAATATCGACAAAAACATCGCGGTTAAACTTCATGCGATATTCGGCAGCCATCGATACCGCATGGACGACGTCTTCCACTTCATCGCCATTGACGTGGAAAATGGGACACTGAAAAGCTTTGCCGTGATCCGTGCAATAGAGGGCCGATCGGGAGTCTTCAGGCAGAGTCGTAAATCCAATTTGATTGTTGATGACGATGTGAATCGTTCCGCCTGTTTTATAACCTTCCAGCTGAGAGAGATTGAGCGTTTCAGGCACAATTCCCTGCCCAATGACGGCGGCATCGCCGTGGATGAGAATGGGAACGACCTTCGAGAGATCTCCTTTATATTTGGTCTCTTGTTTCGCTCGGACCATGCCTTCGACTACCGGATTGACGAATTCCAAATGAGAAGGATTGGGAGCCAGCGTGACATGGACTTGTTGTTTGGAGGCCGTCTCGATTTCCGTCGAAAATCCCTGGTGATATTTCACATCGCCCATGGCTTCGAGGATGTCGGGTAATTCAGCCCCCTCAAACTCTTTAAAAATTTCTTGGTAGGGCTTTTTGAGAATATTGGCGAGCACATTGAGACGACCGCGATGAGCCATGCCAATCGTCACCTCCGCCGCGCCATTTTCAGCACAAATCATAATGGCTTGCTTCAACGCGGGAATGATGGATTCCGCCCCTTCCACAGAAAATCTTTTTTGCCCGGTATAATTATTCTGCAAAAAGCTTTCGAAAATGGAGGTGCGATAGAGATGCTTTAGAATTCTGATCTTTTGATCGGCGGAAAAGTTCGGCCGATTTTGATTTTGATCGAGACGATTCTTCACCCAATTGAATACTTTTTCATCTCGGATGTAATGGAATTCGGTTCCAACATGGCGGCAATAAGTTTCCTGAAGATGTCGAACGATTTCGGAAAGAGTCGTGGGCTGCAACCCCAACTCCTTCGAAGCTTGAAACACTCGAGAGGGATTCACATTGTCGAGTTTGAAATAGGCGAGATCCAAATGAGGATCAAAGGGAGGTTTTCGAAGTCCGAGCGGATCCACCCGTGCGACCAAATGGCCTCTCATTCGGTAGGCGTTGATCATGTTGAGAACTCTCAATTCATCGACGACTTCGGATTCGGCGGAAGTAGAGACCGTATAATCCGCCATGGGTCTGGCATCTTGGCCTAAACGATACACTTCAAAGAAAAACTGCCAGTCCTCAGAGAGTGAAGAGGGATCGGCATCGTATTGTTCCAACAGCGCTTCCAAGTAATCGGGCGAGACATGTTGGAGAAAACTTAAAAGGTCTTTATGGGGAGGAATTTCGTCTTCGGTCTGGAGAGGGCAGCTCATGGTCTCATTCTAAACGTCTGCGGGCTTCAGGGCCCCATGTCGGCACCACCGACATCGTGCGTTATAAATGTCATTTAAAACTTCATACGTGCGGCTGTAAATGCCTACATTGGAGAGCTTTTAAGAGGCAGGAAGAAGAGGCTTTCGATGGAGAAAATTGGCTCGGAGCGTTAACCGCCTAGCCCGAGCCATTGAGGGACTGATTACTGGCCGGCGGAAACTTGTTGTACGTATATCCATGGTTCGAGCTTCGCCTTGAGTGGAGCGTACTTAAACGGTCCTGGGATAATCTCGCTTTCCCATTGAAGTTTGTGGAGAGCTTCAGTGGAATCCCGCGGCAGTTTTAATTTCAATTTACGATCATACTCGCAATGATCGCATTCAGTTTTCCCTCAATCGACAGGGCGCGCTTGGTAATCGTCCAAAGCATTGACTCTTTTCCCTTCGACTTTGATTCTTGAGGGATGAAATATCGCCTCTCGCTTTCATGCGCCGTTTTTCTGCTTCTCACCAGCTGTTCTGCCAAGCAGGAGCCTCAGCTCGTGCGGGATTCCAAGATGGCTTCGCCCATTACGCTTGCAGTTGCAACGACAGAGCCGCAGGCCTCCGCGGTCGCTGATGAGATTTGGAAGGCGGGTGGGACCTTAGCGGACGTGGTCGTTGCGACTAGTTTTGCCATTTCGGTTGTGCGTCCTCAAGCCACCGGAATTGCGGGTGGAGGATTTTTGCTCTATTGGAATGCAAAATCGAAAACATCCGAGGCTTGGGATTTTCGTGAAGTCGCTCCAAAGCTTACCAAAGCGATGTACTTTATAAACGAAGAAGGTCGTCCCGATCCCCGCATCACGCAAACCGGTGCGAAGGCTGTGGCTGTGCCTGGCCTCGTCGCGGGACTTTGGCGCTTTCACCGGACGCACGGAAAATTACCTTGGGGAAGATTGTTAGAGCCCGCCATTCGGATCGCCGAACTAGGGACCACGGTTTCCGAGCATATGGCCAAAGCCCTTCGAGAAGATCGCGAACGCCTGATTGCGGATCCTGAAATGACAAAGATTTTTTATCCGGCGGGGCAACCGCTTCAAGAGGGAGATATTCTATTGCAACCTGAGCTCGGAGCCACGCTTCGAGCGATCGCCAAAAATGGAAAAAATGAATTTTACGAATTGGGATTTGCTCAAAAATTGACAAAGTGGATGAAGCAACAGAAGGGACTTATTCAAGCCTCGGATCTGAAGACGTATGAAGTAAAGCGTCGGAAAGCCTTGCGCGGAACTTATCGAAATTTTGAAATTCTTTCATTTCCACCGCCGAGCTCTGGCGGAATTCATCTCCTTCAATTGCTTGAAATGGTGGAACGGGTCGATCCGAAAAAGTGGGGCGAGACGGAGCTGTATGCACATCGCGATTCCGCGGGCCGCTCCTTGCAACAAGTGGCGATCGATATTGAAGCGTTCAAGCGCGCTTACGCCGATCGAGCAAAGCATCTGGGGGATCCTGATTTTTATCCCGTTCCAATTCAGGCCCTTTTGAAAAAGGAATATCTGGCAAAGCGCGCGCGCGAAATTGAGAGCAATCAAAAAATTCCTGCGGAGCAAGTTCTTCCATGGTCCAAAGAATATGATGGCAAGAAACAGACGACGCACATGAGCTTTTTAGATGCAGACGGAAATGCTGTAGCTACCACGCAGACCATCAATGGAATTTTTGGGGCGGGCGTTGTGCTGCCGGGTACCGGTGTGGTGCTGAACAATGAAATGGATGATTTTTCAATCGCTCCTGGTGTGGCGAACTTGTATGGCCTTGTGGGGAGTAAGGCGAATCAATTGGAGCCGAGCAAACGTCCCCTAAGTTCCATGACCCCGACGATTGTGCTCGATCGGCCCACGCAAAAAACGCGATTGGTTGCGGGGAGTCGTGGAGGATCGCGCATCATCACACAAGTGTATGAAGTAGTGTCGCAAATTCTGAGAGACGGCGTCTCCCCAGAAGCGGCGGTGGCGGCCTGTCGTTATCATCACCAATGGAGTCCTGATGAGGTCTTCATTGAACCGGGCTGTGAGGATGATTTTGAGCCCCTGGGAAATCGATACAAATTGAGCTCAAAGGGCGGATTTGGCGAAGTTGAGGTCGTGGGACGTCTCCTCGGCTCCGATGATTTATTTTCGACCACGGATCCGAGAGGTCGGGGAATTCCTATGCTCACCCATCGATAGACTTTTCAATTGCACAAAAATGGCCTAGAACATCTAAACCTCAGGTGGGTTTTTGAGGGGAAGGGTTTCATGGGTCAGTGTAGGGTCGCTTCATTTCTTTTAGGGATTTTATTCATCGTCATTTCTGTTGGAGTCTCGGCCAAAGGCTTTGAGCCTCGGCGTGCAGAGGAATCCGATTCTGATTTTACAGCCCGACGGGCGGAAGAGTCGGGGACCTATAC
>DDSI01000140.1 GCA_002343335.1 Bacteriovoracaceae bacterium UBA2394 | reverse complement strand
GGAACTTGGAAAGATTTGACCGACAACGTGAATTTCATGGCATCGAACCTTACCAAGCAAGTGCGTGGGATTGTGAAAGTTGTTACCGCAGTTGCAAATGGCGATCTTGGCGAAAAGTTCGTCTTGGAAGCCAAGGGCGAAGTGGCGGCGCTTGCCGAAACCATTAATTCAATGACCGACACGCTTCGAACCTTCGCAGATCAAGTGACCACGGTGGCGCGGGAAGTGGGAATTGAAGGAAAGCTCGGCGGGCAAGCAAAGGTGCCTGGCGCTTCGGGAACCTGGAAGGATTTGACCGACAATGTGAATCAACTCGCTGGAAACTTAACAGCTCAGGTTCGAGCGATTGCCGAGGTATCGACGGCGGTGACGAAGGGCGATTTGACTCGCTCCATCACGGTAGAAGCGCAAGGCGAAGTGGCTGCGCTCAAAGATAATATCAATCAAATGATTGGGAACTTAAAAGACACGACTCAGAAGAACACGGAGCAAGACTGGTTAAAGACCAACCTCGCGAAGTTTACGGAGATGATGCAAGGGCAACGAAGTATTTCTTCGGTCGCTCAGCTCATTATGTCTGAGCTTACACCTCTCGTGGACGCACAGCATGGAACATTCTTCATGTTGGAACAAGACGACAGTGAAATTTCCATGAACATGATTGCGAGCTATGCCTTCACGGAGCGAAAAAACATTGCCAATAAATATCGTTTAAAAGAAGGACTGGTGGGACAATGCGCTTTTGAGAAAAAGCGCATTTTGCTGTCGAAGGTGCCTGACAATTATATTCATATTTCATCCAGCTTGGGCGAAGCAAAACCTCTGAATATAGTTGTGTTGCCGGTTCTGTTTGAAGGGGAGTTGAAAGCCGTTATCGAGTTATCTTCCTTCCAACCCTTCACCGTAAATTATTTGAACTTCTTGGATCAGCTCATGGATAACATCGGCGTTATCCTCAACATGATTTCTTCCATCATGAGAACGGAAGAGCTCTTGAAAGAGTTGAAGAAATCCAATGCAGAATTGGAAGCTCAAGCAAAAGAACTCGAAGAGAAAGCTAAGTTGCTTGAAGTGAAGAACCAGGAAGTTGAGCTTGCTTCGCTATCGTTGGAAGAAAAGGCCTCACAACTTTCTCTCATTTCGAAATACAAATCCGAGTTTTTGGCGAATATGTCGCATGAGTTACGAACGCCGCTCAATTCTCTCTTGATTCTGTCGAAGATGCTTTCCGAAAATAAAGAGCACACTTTGACGCCGGATCAGATGAAGTATGCGAATACAATTTATTCTTCAGGATGCGATCTTCTAGCCTTGATTAACGAAATTCTAGATCTTTCCAAAGTGGAAGCTGGGAAGATGGCGATTGAGCCAAAGGACGTACGGCTTGCCGAAGTTCAAGAGTATTTGGAGCAAACGTTCCGTCCAGTGGCTGAACACAAGAACTTGAGTTTCGTGATCGAAAGAAATGAAGATCTTCCGACGGATATAACAACCGATGCCAATCGCCTCTATCAAATTTTGAAGAATCTCCTCTCGAATGCCTTCAAGTTTACGGAGAAGGGTGAAGTGAAGATGAGGATTGGAGCGACGAAGCGTCGAGTGGGGGATCCACAAGAAGACGAAACACCCGTTGAACGCAAGTTCATTTCCTTCTCAGTGACGGACACGGGCATTGGAATTTCTCGCGACAAGCAAGAGCTGATTTTCGAGGCGTTCCAGCAAGCCGACGGTACAACCAATCGAAAGTATGGCGGAACGGGACTGGGTCTCACGATCAGTCGTGAAATTGCCAACCTGCTCGGTGGATCCATACACGTGGAAAGCGAACCTGGAGCAGGAAGTACATTCACGCTCTACGTTCCGGAGAAATATTCCGGCGCTGATCTAAGTTCTAGGAAGCTGCTTTCGGCGGAAACAACGTCGGACGTGCCACCGCTTCCCGTCGATGCGGATTTCACAGACGACAAGATCCTCGTCGTGGATGACGATATCCGAAACATTTTTGCGATTCGGAGCATTTTGGAGAATCGCGGCATGACGGTCATCTCTGCAGAAAATGGGAAGGTGGCTTTGGATGTGCTGCAGGAAAACTCAGATATCAATCTGGTGCTCATGGATACCATGATGCCAGAGATGAGTGGCTTGCAAGCGATCGAGAAAATTCGAGCGCTTCCCGCTTTTGCTAACCTGCCCATCATTTCTCTCACTGCAAAGGCCATGAAAGGGGATCGGGAAAAGTGCCTAGCTTCAGGCGCTTCGGATTATGTGACGAAGCCGGTCGAACCCGATTATCTTTTAGCAGTGATGCATGCTTGGTTGTCGAAAAGTAAGAAGCAGGCGGCGTGATGACGTTGGGGGGACCTGTAAATATTCTGCTCGTCGATGATCAGGAGTCTAGTCTTGTGGCTCTTGAAGCCGTTCTTAAGCGCCCAGATTATCGACTTGTCACTGCGACTTCAGGTGCGGATGCATTGAGTCATCTGAAGACGAGGGATTTTGTGTTGGTGGTTTTGGACGTGCAGATGCCCGGCATGGACGGATTTGAGACCGCGTCGCTCATGAAAAAGTTGGTATCTCCCAAAGAGCTTCCCATCATTTTTGTGACCGCGATTAATAAGGATTCCGATTTTGTAACTAAAGGTTATGAGGCAGGTGCGGTCGATTATCTCTTTAAGCCTTTTGACCCGCATATCTTGCGATCGAAGGTCGCGATCTTCGTAGAACTTTACCGTCAGAAGTGCGAAATCGAGAGACAAGCTCGAGAACTTCGCGATGTAGAAAGACGAAAGCGCGAGCTTCTTCTTTTTGAAATGGAGTTTGAAAATCTTCGGCGCTACCGAAATTTAGCCGATGCCATCCCCCATATCGTATGGAAGACCCATGTCGATGGAATGGGAGAATATTTTAACAGTGTTTGGTTAAAATATACTGGTCTGTCTCTCGATCAAAGCACAGGTCGCGGTTGGGAAGCTGCGCTTCACGAAGAAGATGTCGCTAAGCTTCGCAACATCTGGGCTAGCGCAAAGGTATTTGGAAACGAAGGCGTCGACATTGAGTGTCGAGTGCTTCGGAAAGAAGATCATAGCTACCGCTGGCACCTGATGAAAATTGTCCCCGAAGTGGGGCGTACGGGGAATCTTATGGGGTGGCTCGGAACTTGTACGGAGATCCATGATCGAAAGCTGAGTGAAAATCGGTTGAAGTTTCGTACGGAACTGGATGCCGCCATCATTGAGTTTTCTAACCGATTCTTAGACTCCGGCGCTGTTACCTTGGGTGAATCGATTTCCCTAGCGACATCGTCGCTAGGGAAGATCTTTAACGTTGATCGTTGCGCCGTCAAACTGTTTGAAGACGAGAGAGCGGGGGCAGGGGTCCCTAAGCTCTATGTATGGAATAGAAATGATGAAATTGCCCGGTCGAAATCAAATTTGGATATGTTGCAGCGCGACCCTTGGCATTCGCAACTTTGTGATGGAAGAATTCTCAAAATCACCGAGGAGGATATTGAGGACGCCTCAGAGATAAAGAAGATCATCGCCTATCCTCTTCGGTATCGAGGAAAGCTCATTGGAGCATTCGTTTTAAAAAGTGTGCTGGAAGACTTTGATATCGCTCCAGAAAATTCAAAACTCATTCGAATCATCTGCGAGATGATGACAAATGGATTGGAAAGATGTTTTGCGGAAAGTGCCCTGCAACTTCAAGCAGAAAATTTGGCGCGATCGAACGCAGATTTGGAACAATTTGCATCTGTCGCATCGCATGATTTGCAAGAACCCTTACGCATCGTGAGCAATTACGTTCAATTGCTTGAACGGATGTATGGCAAACAATTAGATGACACCGCAAAGGAATATATTCGATTTACGGTGGAGGCTTCCAAGCGAATGATCAATTTGATTCGGGACTTGCTTAGTTACGCCCGAGTTCGAAGAGGGGACATGTCATTTGATTCTATATCAATGCAAGAAGTCTTCCATAGTGCTCAATTGAATTTGAAGGCGGCCATCGAGGATTCAAAAGCGATTATTCAATGTGATCCCTTGCCCAATGTAGCCGGCGATCGGATGCAATTGATTTTGGTTCTTCAAAATTTGATTGGTAACGCAATTAAGTATCGGAGCGAAAGCGAACCTCGCATCCACATTTCTGCTGAGAACAGTGGAGATGCATGGGTTTTTCAAGTGAAGGACAATGGTAAAGGAATTGATCAGCGTTATTTTGAGAAGGTCTTTCAGTTGTTTCAACGCTTGGAGAATGTGGCAGGAGGGACAGGAATTGGATTGGCCATCGCAAAGAAGATTGTGGAAAGACATGGGGGCAGAATTTGGCTGAGCTCGGATGTGGGGAAAGGTTCAACCTTTTATTTTTCGTTGCCACGCTCAGCATCTTACCACTCAGAATTGAAGCAGAGTGCATGAGTGATGTTTGAAGAAGACTTGCCATCCGGAGTACAAAATTTTCTAGCGGAACATATCCAGTCCGTTGGAGATCTAGAAGTTTTGTTACTTCTGAAGAGCAATGCGAATCGAAGTTGGACGGCGGAAACAATTGCCTTACAGCTCCGCACCAATCAACAGCTAGCGGTTCGACAATTGAAGACGTTTGAATCCAAGGGATTTTTGAGTTCCGAGGGGAATGAGTATCGATATGCACCTCGTTCCGAAGGGGTGGACCAGCAAGTCTCAAATCTTCAAAAGACCTATCAAGAAAGAAAGATCAGTGTGATTAATTTCATCTATTCTGAGCGACTCACTCAAATTCGTGAGCTTGCGAAAGCATTTATTTTTAGAAAGGACCCTAACGATGGCTAACGCAGTCTATGCGCTTTGCGGTTTGACCAGTCTCATTTGTGCTCTATTACTTCTTCGATCCTACGGGAGAAAAAGGACTCGCCTACTTTTGTGGACTAGTCTGTGCTTTTTAGGGTTGGCCATGAGTAATGCCTTTTTGATCCTGGACTTCATTTTAATTAGAGATACGGACTTTTCCGCATGGAGGATCTTGCCTGCTTTTGTGGGCACGGGAATTTTGATTTATGGACTAATTGAGGAGGCCATCTAATGGAAGAATCCTTGGTAACCAATGGATTTCGATACTACCAATTCTTTTCCGGCGCTTTACTCGTGGAGAACTTAATTATTGCGCTCATTTTCCTGAGATTTTGGAAAAAAGCGAATGATCGATTCTTTGGATTTTTCTCCTTTGCATTTGGAATTATGGGGCTAGAGCGGTTGTTGTTAGTGCTTGGGGACGTAGTCAAAGAGACTTCGTCCGCCATTTACATTCTCAGGCTCTTTGCATTCTTGCTCATCATTTGGGCGGTCATCGACAAGAACAAAAACGCCTCCAGAGCGTGAAGATAACGAGGCTCTAAATTGCTTTGCTCAAACACATGTCGGCCTGAGTGAAGTCAGCGAATTCTTGATCATTCGCATTCATGAAAAAATCCACGTAAAGACGAATTCGCTCGAGATATTGTTCTCGATGCACCTGGATGCGTTTAATTTGTCGAACCACATGACCAATGGTGTTCATTTGAGTGCGGAATACTTTGTAATGGGGATTATTAAAAACTTCCGGAAAGGGCATTTGAAATACACTCACCATCGTCTCGCTCTTTTGAATCCGATTCATTTCTAAAAATGAAATTAAATCGAGGCCGAATTGATCTTTTGTGAGAGTGCCGAGAGAATGCAGAGTCTGAAGGAGTTTGGCCTCCGACATGGCAAACGAGTTCAAAATTTGAATGGATTCTTCGGATGTCCAAATATCAACGTAGCTTTGAAAGAGTCGCTTTCGGGCTTCGGGCATTTCAGAGATGCTTTTTAATTGAGCGAGAAGTGCGCTCAAACTTTCCGACGTAGCGGGAACGTGCTCCAGTTGAGGGGGTTCGAATTCATAATCATCTTTCTTTTGCTCGTGAAGAATTTCAAATGCATAAAGAAAATCCGTTTCAGTTTGAGTTCGGAGAAAGAAATTCTTC
The DNA here is from genome assembly GCA_002343335.1 of Bacteriovoracaceae bacterium UBA2394. Taxonomy (GTDB): domain Bacteria; phylum Bdellovibrionota; class UBA2394; order UBA2394; family UBA2394; genus UBA2394. Next base: position 883 of record DDSI01000140.1, on the reverse strand, counting down.
ATCGAGTATTCCGCGCTTGAAATGGGTGTATTAATAAGATCGCGCAAGATGGCGTGCCAATAGGCTTGTTTCATACTTGCCTCGGCGTTTTCCGAAAGAAATTTATTATAAAAGTAGAGATAGCCAGCTTCTTCATAGAGTTGAAGGTTTTCGAGCGGCGCTGGAGGCGGCTTCAAAAAGAAAGGATTGCTGAAGCCATAGGAAATTTTATTTCCGGTTTGGGCCGATACTCCACATGTATAAGGAGATGTTTCTAGAAGAGTCCCACCGCCATAACAGGTTTGAGCGTTAAAACGCACTGACGTATTGGAGAGTCTCCTTCGACTGATCTCTGTGCGAACCCATTGAAAGAATTCCGTATATGAAATATTCGCCTCATTCGAATTTTTGGCTTTGTACGGATAGAGTCCGTTATCTTTCTGAAAAATCCCAGCGATTCCCGAAAATTCATTTTGATCGATCGAAGGGCTTTGATAGCCATGAGCTCCGATTTGGATGTAAAGCTCATCGCCGTCTCTCATTTCAGAGACGCTTCTTTGAATTGCCTTTTGGATATCGCTCCGGGTTCCTGCGAACTGCACATCGATCCGCGAGTCACCGTCAAAATCCTTCGGAAATGAAACAAATTTTTGGCTCGGTAGAAAATTCATCAACTCAGCGGTGGATCCGTAAGTTTGCATATAAAAATCAGTAGCACTGAGCGCGCGTCCTTCATTCAAAGTGGATCGAGGTCCACTGCTAAAGGCAAACAAGGGATTGCGACCTCGCGCGCGGACCATTTCGAAGAATAATTTAGCTTCGTCGACGTGGGTCCAAGAATTGCTATCCGGCGTGCCTCCACCTATGACGGCGAGGTGCACGGTCTTAGCCTGAACCCATGGCG
>DDSI01000225.1 GCA_002343335.1 Bacteriovoracaceae bacterium UBA2394 | reverse complement strand
GAATAATTCCGAGACTTCGGTTCACGGCATTCCTTCGGCTTAGGAACGGAACCACGACGGGTCGACGCACGCCGAGCCATACCCAAAGCTGATGCGCCACTTCATCCAGAATAGAAAATTGAGAAAGCGATCCTAAAACTCGAAGTCCCTCGGATTTTCGACCGACACTAAAAAGACTACGTGCGAAGTTCAATTGCACGATGGGAAGATCTGGATGCTCGTGTGCTAAAGTTTCAGCGAGATCAATTCCAGCTTTTTCCAAGCCCGGAATTTGAGTGAGTAAATATGCGTGGCCAGAGAGAAAGCCAGGCTCTTTCGTGTCTGCATTCTTTTGAAAAAGCACGCGTACAAAAGTGGAGACATCCTCATCCAGTGCGTCCGGAATCACTCGCTGATCGAGAGCCACTTGCAGCGCCTTTGCAAATTCTTTGCAGGATTTGAATCGGCCATTAGGCTTTAAACAAAGAGCCTTTCGCATGACTTGCGAAATCGCAGGAGGCAAATCGTCTCGCGCGGAAAGAATGTCGGGATAATTGCCGTCCAAGATTGCATCTAGGGTCATCTGCTGCGAGTCTCGATAAAAAAGAGTTTCATTGGTGAGCAACTCCCAAAGGAGAACGCCACAGGCGAAGATATCCACGCGATGATCCATTTCGGATTCGCGAATTTGCTCCGGCGCTAAATAGGCGACCTTGCCTCGAATCTTACCGGTCGGTGTTTTCTCGATGAAGGCCCCGCCTCCTTTCGAGCACATCTTCGAAATTCCAAAATCCAAAATTTTGGTTTCTCCTAAAAATGTGACAAATACATTGGAGGGATTAATATCGCGGTGGACGAATTCTAAATGATCTCCCGTGACATCATCGCGCTTTGAATGCGCATAATCGAGTCCCTCTAAAAGACCCTTCATAATTTTGAGCACAACGCCGAGGGGAATTTGAAAGTGCTTCTCCTGCGCCTTTACTAAAATATCGCGCAGATTCACCCCTTCTAAATATTCCATCGCTAACACGAGCTGCTGGCCCACGCGCTGAAAATTATAGGCGCGGACGATATTTGGATGATCGAGTTGAAAAATAATTTCGGCCTCTTGCTTGAAGAGTTCTCGAAATTGTTCTTCCCCTTGATACTCTTTCAGAATTTTTTTGAGCGCAACGGTGCGTCCAGAGTCATCGACGGAGCGAATGATCTCGCCCATACCTCCGCGCGCCAGCGTCTGATCCAGCAAAAACCGCCCTAGCTTTCGATATTCCAAAAGGATCCTCCCCGTAAACCAGGCCTCATTATACTCAGCGCGTTAGGATTATAAGTCCTTGAATTCTCGCATGTTTTTGAACGGGGTAACCAAAATTGCGCGATTAGGGCTCGTGGATGCCAGGATCTTCACCATGGCGGTTAGGACCTTCTACTCCCCGCTTTTTCAAAACTGCCTGACCAAGCTCCCAAGATTTCTTCGGAGAAAATGTAAAAAACACACCCCACGGCTCAAGCTCCAAATCATGGAGGCGCTTCACCGTGGAAGCAGTGAGAGGCCAAATGGACGCCACTATATAAATAGTCATGGCCACGATGTTTCCTGAAAGAGGCATTCCTTCGCTGCGAAGAAGGGCGTCTGGAGTGCGAAAGCCCAAGATCATCAGCGCTAAAAATGCAAAGGTAAGACAAGGCAAAAGCGCGAAGATGTACCATACGAGAAATTTTCGGTACTGACCTCGGCTCATCCGTCCTGATAGCGACAGTAATTTTGGTGCTCGCATAGTTTCCAATGGATTGGATTAATTTTTAGATTTCGAATGAGGATTAGAACGCTTTTTCGATTTACGACGCCGCTTCGCCTTTTCTTCCAAACCTCGATCCGCATCCGTCCGAATATTTTCCAAATAATCAACAATTCCATCGTGAAGATTCTCTCCACTTTGAAGAATCTCATCGACCATCACGATAGTGTCTTTAAATTTTCCGAGAGAAAGGAGAACCCCTGCCAATTCCACGCCAGCTCCAATGTTTGTGACATCCATCTTCCACGCTCGGCGTAATAATCGCTCGCCTTCATAAAGATTTCCCGTAAATACAAAGGTGCGGCCTAGCTCTTCCAAATAAATGGAATTCTTCGGCTCCAATTTTACGGAGCGTTGAAATTCTTCGATGGCACGGCGCCAATTTTCTTGAGTCTGATAGACCATGCCAAGCAGATAGTAATAATGAGAAAAGTCTGGATCGAGAGCGATGGCGCGATTCAAATATTCCACCGCTTTCGGAAAATCTTCATTGAATAAATAAATATCGCCGAGGTAAGCGTAGCAATCCGCCTTCATGGACGTTTCTAAAAACTTTCCATGCTGCTTAATGAGGCGCTCAAAATATTTTAGAGCTTTATCGAAATTGCCGCGCTCATAAAAAGTCTCAGCGGCTTGAAAGAGCCAAGTGTAATACTTTCCTTTTTCGACTCGCTTCATTCCTGCTCCAGTCGCTCAATCCATTCTTCCAAGTATTGCGCCAGCCCCTCTGGCCCCTCAACATCTCGTGACGCAACGCGTTTTACATGCGGCTGCGCGTGGGACATCACCACGCTTATGTCAGCTGATTGTAGCATTTCGATATCATTTTCGTCATCGCCTACCGCAACCACCATTTCTACATTGAGAAGTTTTTTCACCGACAGAATACCCGTCCATTTCGAAACCTTCCCTGAGAATATCTCTAAAGCCCCCCAAGAGTCTTCTCCGATTCCTTTAACAACGACGGCTCGATAGGGTTTCGGCAATTGCGGTTCAATGAGCTCTCGAGCTTCCAATAGCTCGTGATAAGGTCCGAGCGTAGCAACCTCCAACAACGGGATGTCTCTCCGAAACGAAAGAACATCTTCCATAGTCTCAACTACCGCGCTCACCTCATGAAAGCGCTCAAATAATTTTCGAGGGGCGTCCGCTTCTTTCAATGCCTGCTTCCAAAAGATGAAATCGATATTTTCGTGATAGCCATCTGTCGCAAAAATGACGTCTAAATGCGTCTTATGAAAAAGTTTTGCTATGGAAAGGGCGTCCGCGCGATCCAAAGATTCACGATGAATGGTTTTGCCGGAGGCATCCTTTACAACCATTCCATTGTTGGTCACCGAGTAGGACGCAGCCGGAAGAAGTGAAATAATCGGAAGCGCTGTGCGGTAACGTCGCCCTGTAGCCACCATGACATGCGCATGACGTCCCAAACGTCTCACGCAATCCAAGAGTCTTGGAGGAACCGTTCGCTCACCGCTCGGCAGGTTATGAACCAACGTACCGTCGAGGTCGAAGGCAAATAGATACTTAGATGAATTGACCACGGCTAAAACTGGATACCGCACTGACCGAGCCGTAGCGATAATAAATTTCTTCAAATCGTCCCACGTCAAAATCGGCGAGATCTCCTCGCTTACCTTTCTCCAAAGCTCCGCGATCATAGCGATCGAGCGCCCACGCGGCAAAGAGCGTCTGCCCTCGAAGAACTTCCTCTAAACTCAAACGCTGAAAAATTGCGGCAAAGGTGCCGCACAAAAGTAAGTTTTGTGTGGGGTTCGTTCCGGGATTAAAATCCGAGGCAATCGCCACAGGTAAACCCGCCGCCAGCATTTTCTTTGCGGGTGCAAATGTCCCAGTGTTTAAAAATAGGGAAGTCCCGGGCAATACAACGGGAACAACTTTCGCCTGCCGAAGACGTTTCAAGTCGCTGTCGCTTACATGCATGAGATGATCGGCGGAACAGGCCCGCACTTCAGCTGCTGCTTCCACCCCACCCGTTCTCCCAAACTCATGGGCATGTACTTTCGCTTTCAATCCCATTTTTCGGCCTTGCGCGAGCAGGCGAATCGTATCTTCCTTCGTAAAGTAGCCGCGCTCGCAAAAGACATCTTGAAACTCCGCGCGCTTTCTTACCTTCGGTAGAACTTCCCGAATGAGATAATCCACATAGC
>DDSI01000113.1 GCA_002343335.1 Bacteriovoracaceae bacterium UBA2394 | reverse complement strand
GATCGACCCTGGCCAGCGAGCAGGACCTGGAATGCAAAGTTACGAGTCGACTATTTAGTTTGTGAAGTTCAATGCATTCCCGAGTGGGCGGACATTGACATTCAGATTCCAGTAAGCGCGAGCGAAGTTCCTTCCGATGCGGCCACCGCCATCGAATCCACCATGAGCTTAGCGCCTAAACTTATTCGAAATGGAAAGGTGACTTGGAAGTCGGCAGATACGGTGGAAATCGAATTGGCGGCCGCTCCCGCCGCGGAAGATCTCTTTATTTATGTTCGCGATCAACGCCTGCAGGTGATTTCCAAATCTCTGGGAACCAATAAATGGAGTGTCCATTTGACGAAAAGTGCGGAGAACGAAGGACTCTCTGCAATTCCCACGCCTTTTGAATGGACTTGGGTGTGGCTGGAAAATGGAAAGCGAACAGGAGTTTCGGGAGTCGTCGAAAATAATCCTTACGCTCACTCCACCATGCCCCTTCAAGGGGCCTCGAATCTGTCGCTTTGGGCGGCGCTGTTCTTTGCATTCATTGGCGGGCTTATCTTAAACATTATGCCGTGTGTGCTTCCCGTCGTTGGCATTAAGACATTTCAACTCTTGGAATTGAGGAAAACAAACAAACGCCAGGTTCGCAGATCTCTGACACTCACCATTGCCGGGATACTCACAAGCTTTCTGGTGATCGCCATTTTGACATTAATTTTGCAAAACTTTGGCAACCAAGTGGGATGGGGATTTCAATTTCAAAGTCCCGGCTTCGTCGCCGTGATGGCACTCATCATGGTGATCTTTGGTTTGAATCTTCTGGATGTTTTTCAAATTCATTTGCCTTCAAAAATCGCCACAAAGATGGGCGATTGGAACGGTCCATTCTTTGAAGGCGTATTCGCGACGCTTCTGGCCACGCCATGCACGGCTCCGTTTTTAAGTGTGGCACTCACCTATGCTCTTTCCCAGCCTCCGCTTTTGCTCATCTTGTTTTTCCTCGCCATTGGAGTAGGACTTTCCGTTCCGTTTTTTACGCTCCTCCTCGCACCTCAATTGCTCAGCTTCTTTCCAAAGCCGGGAAATTGGATGGTCGTCGCAAAAAAACTTTTTGGGATTCTCATGCTCTTCTCAGCGCTTTGGCTGGGCTATGTTCTCTTTGTTCAGATAAGTGGCACATCTCATAATTCAAAATCGTTTCAATCTCTCGGACTCCCTGCAGAGGATCTCATTTTATTCAGCGATGATTTTTCCGAAGAAAGACTGCAAGCCCTGCTAAAGGGCGATGACGCCCTCTTTGTCGATATCACCGCCGAGTGGTGTTTGACCTGCAAATACAATGAACAAACCGTGATCTATCGAGATTGGTTTGTTCAAATGTTAAAGGCCCACCGAGTGAAACTCATCATCGTCGATTGGACGCGACCGAATGAAAAAATCGCGGCTTATCTACAAAAGCACGGGCGCGTGGGGATTCCGTTCTCCATGCTTCACTCCAAAAATCAAAGCATCGTACTGCCGGAATTACTCACGAAAGGAAATGTCGAGAAGGCCTTTGGCGAAATATTTAGAGCCGCCGCGCAATAGTCATTTTTTATCGAATAGCTCATCGATAAAAAAATGAGTTTTAGATGGAATTTCTTTGCGGGGGTAATAATCCTCGATAATCCGAAAAACTTCTTCCGAACTTTTAAGCCTTAAATGCCGGATGAGAAAAAGAACATCGTCTCTATCCGATGAATCCCACCGCGCACTGATAGCTTTCATTGCTAAAAGATAATCCGCTTCCGGCGTCCACACTGAGAGGTTAGAGAGTTCAAATAAAATTTTCTTTTTGAATCCGGGTTTCAAATAAGCCTTTACAGCGTCGTTAAGCCAATCGGAACTTAAAGAAAATTCGTTGGCGATTTTCTTTGCCGCATCTCTTATTTCTTTAGTTGGCTCAAAGATGGCATCGACATCTTTCGTTGCAGCTCGAGCTTTAAATGCCAAACACATTGCGGCCCCTCCCACAATTCCTATTTCCCCGCGAATATCTTTTTCTAAAAGTTCTCGATTCAGTGCTTTCAAATATTTTTCGATATCTTCGACCAGCACCGCTATACCCTCCTCATGAAATTCTCGAGTACAAAAATATTTTTTAATTTAAATCGCAAAGGACTTTCCAAAAGCGCAGAAGCCTTTAGAGCATCAGAGTTCGACGGAAACCAAGGATGTTTTAATGAAGGCTCTTCTTCCGCCCACGTTGGAGCCTCCCAATCGCATTCATTACAAATTTCTAACACCATGGCCGCTAAAAGAGATTTTAGGCGGACATCGAGGTTTGGCGAAGGAGGTACGAACAAAAGCCGCGAATCTTTCGACCGACGCACCTCATCTAAAAATTCAAAGAAATGAATTTTCCAACTTTCGAAGCCTTCATTTACAACCAGCCACGAAACGACTGGTGTGCTGTAACGTGAATCAAGCGTGGAATTTTTTGGAAATCGCTGAATGGCGAAATTCTGTCCGGCAGCGTTACTCAGCCTCTCCAATGTCTTAACGGTGGGATTAAGTTTTCCTTTTTTGAGAAGAGAGAGCGTGGTGCGAGATAACCCGGCGCGCTTGGCAAATTGACGTTCTGATATAGGCATCCCCTTGTTTTTCATGGCACTTTATAATGTACCATCCAACGTCGCGATGCGCTAGCCCCCCTAGAACCCCTTATTATTGATTTAGGCGCTCAATAATAGATTGGGTAAAGCCCTTCGTCGTTGCCGTCCCGCCGAGATCTTGGGTGCGTAGCTTCGGTTCCTTCAAAACTTTGTGAAGCGCCTTTCGCACTCTGCCCGCCTCTTCGTGCAAGTACATGTGTTCGAGCATCATCACCGCCGAAAGGAGCATGGCCGTCGGATTGCAAACGTCCTTTCCAGCGATGTCGGGAGCCGTCCCATGCACGGCTTCAAAAACAGCGACATGTTTTCCAATGTTTGCCCCTGCCGCAACACCTAAACCTCCGATAAGTCCCGCGCAAAGATCAGAGACAATATCGCCGTAAAGATTTTGCGTCACGATGATGTCAAATTGATGGGGCTTAGTGACCAATTGCATGCAGCAATTGTCGATGATCATATCGCTAGCTTCGATTTCCGGGTAATCCGCTGCCACCGTTCGAAAAACTTCCAAAAACATTCCATCCGTGAGCTTCATGATGTTGGCTTTGTGCACGCAGGTAACTTTATGTCGCTTTAAATTTCGCGCCATCTCAAAGGCGTAACGGCAAATTCGCTCTGAACCGGGGCGCGAGAGAATCTTCATACATTGAACGACATCTTCGGACACTTGATGCTCGACTCCGCCGTACAGATCCTCGGTATTCTCGCGGACGATGATCAAATCCACATTTTGGAAAGGCGTCATCACCCCTGGCAAATTTTGTGCCGGACGAACATTTGAATAGAGATCCAATGATTTTCGAAGCGTGACATTCGCTGACTTGTGACCCGTGCCGATGGGTGTGCCGGTCGGTCCCTTCAATCCAATTTTGAGCTCCCGAATTTTCTGAATGGAAGATGCGGGCATGGCGGAATTTTGCGTCTTTAAAGTCGCATCGCCGCACGGCACTTCCACCCAATCAATGGGAAGCTTCATCGCATTTAAAATTTCCACGGTGGCATCGCAAATTTCTGGACCAATGCCATCGCCCTTTAATAGCCCAACGGAAAATCGCCGCTCATTTAATTTCACGATGCATATCCTCCGGAATAAGCAGCCTTCCCGTTGATCTCAAAAAGTTTTTGCGCTTTCTCCCACATGTAGGTCTTTGAAACCTCTTTCGTGAGCGAAATAATTTCTTCGTCGCTCACTTTGGCGCTGCGAGTGCTGTGAATGTAGCGACATCGAAACCAACTGCTGATGATTCCATCCGGCACGGGCCCGGGCCACACGTTCATTCCGCGCTCAGAGATGAACTCAAGTTTGAGTGAACCAAAGGTCTCCGGGACTTTGGGAATACCATTTTTACAAATCACAAACAGGTCGACACCCGTACAATGAAGCTCAGTCGTGGGACTCATAGAGTATCTCGAGATCCTTTCGAAAGAATGGTGGAAAGAAAGAACGATGAGAAAATAATTTGCACTGCTAGAGCAAGCAGCGTGGAACCTCGAATGAGATTGGCGAGATCGAATTTTTGCACAAATAAAATTCCGCCGAGCCCGCAGGCCAAGCCCATCAAAATCCCATGCTCTAATTTAAACCGCGCCAAAAACTTGCCCGCGCGACGATCGAGCATGAAGGAATCGGCAATCCAAAGGTACGCTTTGGCAAAGGCGGCAAACACAATCAATTGAAAGGCCGCCGTCGTCAGCAAACTCGCCATCACCTGCAGACCCAATCGCTCCTGCTGATACAAAAAGACTGAAGCAACGATGAGAGCTAGCGCCGGCAAAAAATACAGAGGAAAGGGCGCACAGAGTAAAATAAATCGCAAGTGTCGCCAGCCGTCGCGAAATGTTCGCAACTTCGCCTGTCCATGATGGCGACGATAGTAGCGAATCGGAGCCTCCGCGAATTTAAGGCCAGCCTTCTGCGCATGAATGACCATTTCACTGGCAAATTCCATTCCGGGGCTGCGAAGTTTCAATTCTTGTAGCTTGGTTCGTCTGATCGCTCGAAGGCCACAGTTGATATCGTGCACGCGGCAGCCGAAAAATCTCGACAGTACAAAACTGAGAACCGGCGTTCCCAAGTGTTTGTGCAGCCAGGGCATAGCGCCCTCGTCGACCTTTCCGCCGATTCGATTCCCGATTCCAAAATCGGCATTCCTTTCCTTTAAAAGGTTCACGAGCATGCGCCCGTCCTCGAAGTCATAGGTGTTATCGGCATCCCCCACGACGACGAACTCGCCGCGCGCTTCCCGCATGCCGCACAAAATGGCAGAACCGTAACCGCGTCTTCGCTCTTCAACAATCCGCGCATTGGCGCGGTGCGCAATTTCTTTGGATTTATCGGTAGATCCATTATCCGCCACGATGATTTCATGAGTCATACCCTGAAAAGCGGCGCGCACTTTTTGAACGCATTCCTCGAGGGAACCCTCCTCATTTAAGCAAGGAATCACGATACTCACCTCGGGAAAGGCGACGGCGGTTGTAGGCAAAGAGTTTATCGATCCAGTCTGACTCATCCTTCAAAGCGTTCCATGGAACGTCCTCAAGCGACACAAATTTGTCGTCTTCGACATAGAATGTTCGATTCGACAAAAATTGTCGCTCAAAAATGACTTTGTGCTGATGCGAGAAATCGATAAACTTTCAAAGGAAAACAGCGTCTTAACGCCGCTTCGCGTCAATCATAAGGGATGGCACGAAACGTGCTGAAAGTGCTGTTGAGTGATTCATCCACTTCCTCCAAGAACTAAAAGCTTGGTGCGGAGGGGTTGGTAAGAAAAAGCAACAACGTACTTATAAAGTGAAATTGTTCTGGAGGAGGAAGAATTCATGAAATTAAATAAAAAGGGATTTACCCTAATCGAGCTGATGATCGTCGTGGCGATTATCGGAATCTTGGCCGCGGTGGCCGTACCTGCGTTCTTAAACTACATCACACGTTCGAAGACATCAGAAGCTCCGAACCTGTTGAAGACATTGACAGAGTCTGAAGTCGGTTTCTATTCGAGACCTCGTTATTTGACCGATGGTACGCAAGATCAACCTTGCTATCTGATTTCCGGCTCGCAACCCACTGGCGCCCCGACGGGAACGAAAACCACTTGGCTGGATTCAGTCGGAAACTTGAATGCTCTCGGCTTTGCCGCTGGCGCGCAAGTGTTCTTCAACTACGGCGTTGGTAGCGCCACCCAATTCGTCGGAACCGTTGGTAACTGGACGATTGAGTCCGCTTCTGCTGGCAATGTCGTTGCCGTTACGGGAGATTGCACTATTACAACGGCCGCTACTCCGTGGGTGTATGCAATTGCTACGGGTAACTTCGATAACGACTCTACCTATTCCAAGTTCTATCGCAGCTTAGGCGCGAATACGAACGACTTGAACGTGCCTCAAGCCGGCGGTCTCGTGATCGGTAACGAACTCGAGTAAGATTTAGTTCAAGCATAATAAATTATGCGAGGCGCGGGTACGATCCCCGCGCCTTTTTTATATGAGGGACTGAAGAACGCTCTTAAAGAATGGCAGCGGAAATTTAAAATCGATCAATCCAATGCCAAGCGATTCCGCCTTCACACTTAGATAGTGCTCACACAAGATCGAGTGGATCTTGTCGGCAACGGATTGAAAATTGCCCTCCCCGATCGGAGCTGAAGCGTACCAGCTCACTCCCAAAGGATGACGACCCCTATTACCCGTCATCCACTCTCTCAAATAATCTTGATAACCCTCGGAAAGTGGCGCGCTTTGAAGGAAGAGCTCCTTCGGAGTGCTTCCAAAAATTTCTGCTTTGCCCATGGGGAGACCAAAGGGAGTGAGCCTTTTTGCGGTACCGTAATTCATAGAAAGACAATTGCTTCGAACCCAACGCTTAAGAGGATGTCCGAGAAACGAAACCTTTCGGGGATAAGCATCAATGTGGCCAAGAATAATAGGGTACTCGGTGAGTTTCATAAAAGAGGATCGATGGAAACGCTTGAGATAGACCGAAGTCTCGGGCTTGCAGATCGTGTCATTGACGAAAATGAGGCGGTCGTGATTTTCCAAAGGCATATTCGCGGCGATCCACTCTAAACCCACATTCCAACCGCTGAACTCGCGAGATTGATTATTCCCTTTTAAAAAAATTCCAGGCCCCGGCTCCTCAGAAAAGTGGAAATCATTTTCGATGCAAATGAAGCGTGAAGGATCATAGACCTCAAGGCGCTTCAAGATTTCAATGCAATGCTCCGTCTTACTTGGGCCAAAGCGCAAAAAGAGAATGATGACCTTCGGCTTCACTAACGCCATGGTTCGATAGTGAAGTCGTTTGATAAGAATTCGGCAATTCTTTAAATTGTGAGCTTGAGCAATCTACGCCGCCTAAAGGCCTTTTACTTCGAATTTGGCTGGTCCTCTACATGGCGATTGCTGGCTTGGTATTTCATTCAAATTTTTATCCTCAATCCAAAGTATCGGAGACAGAAACCATCTCATCCACCGGTGAGCGCCCCTTCGAATCTAAAATTGTCGGTGGTTATGCCGGTCTATAATACCGATCCAAGTGCACTTCGAAAGGCGATCGAAAGCGTTCAAAAACAAGTCCATCAAAATTGGGAATTAATTTGTGTGGATGATTGTTCGACAAAGAAAGAGCCGGACGAAATTTTGAGAGAGGCGGCGAAAGACCCACGCATTAAATATTTAAAGCTGGAAAAGAATTCTGGCATTTCCAAAGCAACGAATCATGGTGCTTCTCAAGCGTCTGGCGAGATTTTGTGCTTTTTAGATCACGATGACGAACTCGTGCCTCATGCGCTTTGCACAGTTGCCGCTCGTTTTTCGAAGAACCCTCAAGTCAATGTGGTCTACTCCAATCACGATAAAATGGATCGATTGGGAAAATTGTCCGAGCCCATGATTAAGGGCCCATGGGATCCGGAATGGATTTTGACCTTTAACTACACCTGTCATTTTTTCGCGCTTCGCCGAGCCCTGTTCAACGAAATCGGCGGCTTGCGACCTGAATATGATCACGCGCAAGACCACGATCTCATTTTGAGGCTCTCAGAAACTCAGAATGCTCGAACGATCGATTCTATAGACGACGTCCTCTATCATTGGCGAATGCTCCCCGCTTCGACGGCCTCGGGCGCGCATGGCGCGCACACTCGAAATCCGCACCTCAAAGCGATTGCGGACCATCTTCAAAGGAAGGGAGTTGCCGCGACTGTCACATGTCATCCCATTTTTTCCGTCTATAAAATAGATTTTCCAGCGGCACAGACCCAATGCACGACCTTTACGATTTCAAATGCCGATGATTTTAGGAAGCTTTCGACATCCACCTCGCAGCTGCAAAATGAAGATCTTCTGATTCTGACTAGACCCGGCGTGCTGCCACTTTCCGACAAGGATTTTCAGGAAATGACATCGAATCTGAATCGAATGGAAATTGGCGGATTTAGCCCGACCATCTTGGATCAAAAAAATCGCGTTCACTACGCCGGTTTATTCGGCGATGAGATCGATACTTGGACTCCACGAGATCGACTGTGGTTCGATTATGAATTGACTCGAATTCATCAGCGCTCTGTACGGCAATTGTCACCTTTTTGCTTTGGAACCAAGGTCGGCATTTGGAAAAAATTTTCGAAAGTGCACACTTACCCAATCGAATCTTTGGCGCAGCTAGCCAAAGTGTTTTCGGAATATCTTGAGCATGACAGATTGAGAAAGATTTGGTCTCCCCATTCGAAATTCAAACTAAACCACCTATGAAATCGATCGACACGCTTTATGTGACTCGCCGAGATCCTCATCATTTCATGGGTGGAATTGAAAAGCACATTCGAGCTGAGATTCAAAAAAAGTCGAAGCAAAATAAATCCACAGCCACTCTGTTCATTCACCAATCAGAATTCAAAATCAGATTGCATGAGATCGGAGGAGCTCCCTCGGAACACATTAGCCGCAGGTCAGATCTGGCTTCACTTTTTCAAACTCACCTGCAAAGCGCTAGTCGCTTGGAACTCCATCATACGATGGGATTTTCACCTGCCGAGCTTCTGACGCTGTCGACTCTCTCTGTCCCTGAAAGAGAGATATTTATTCACGATTTCTATCTGGTGACGCCTTCCACGCAGTTTCTCTACGGGCCTTTGAAAATAAAGTTCTGCCATGTGGAAAAAAACTTAAGCCGATGCAATCGATGTGCTCAAAATTTTTACGGAATAAAGACAGACATCACGACGTATCGATTGAAAGCGCGCGAGTTGCTGGCTCGCTTTGGACGCGTTGTCTTTCCATCGGCCAATGCTCTCTCTTATTTTAAGGAGGCCCTTGAAACTTCAAAAGTAGCGGTCGCGACGGATCGATGGGTCGTGAGACCTCATGATCTGACGGAGTATTTTTCGTTCACACCGCCGACAGAAAGGCCTCTCCTCCAATCGATTGTTTTCCTCGGAGCATTTGGACCTCACAAAGGCCTCACGACTTTTTTAAAGACTTTGATATGGCTAAAAGGGAAGGGAATTTCAGCGCACCTCGTGGGTCACTCAGCACTTGCCCCTCTTTTAAGACTTTTAGGTCTCGCCAAGGTTCATGCTTATCAAAGCGAGGCTCAACTCGCAGAGATTTTCAGAAGAATAAATCCTTCCACAGTCGCCATGCCTTCCATTTGGCCCGAGACATTTTCCTACACATTTTTTGAAGCTCTTCTTTTGTCTGGACCGATGGCGAAAATTATCGTCGGGCCCTGGGGAAATCCCGCAGACTTTGTGCGAACCTGGAAGTGCGGTATCGTCATGGAAGATGCAACTTTTCTATCCCTCAAGAAGGCCATGAGGAGCTCTCAAAGTTTTGAACTCGAAAAGAAAAAGGCGATAAAATTCCTCCAATCGCAATCCAGGGAACTCACGAATTAAGTATGAAACCCCATCGTATTCTCATAATGGGCATGTTTCCAAAAGTGGGCGTCAATTTTGGCGGACGTCAGCGCATTCTTGCGTTCATTCGTTACTACCAATCAAAAGGATTTCAGGTGAGCTATGCTTCCGTGGGAGGAATTAAGCGATGGCCTTGGCTGGCGCCATTTTTTGAAGACATTCGACTCTCGCCTTATTTCGAAGCACAACGCCAGCTCGCTGGGAATAAGGAATTATTTTTATGCTCCAAGGGAGCCGACGATCAAGATACACAAAATCGGATTTCAAAATTCCTAGAATCTCTCCGGCCGACGCTCATTCAAATTGAACAGCCCCATCTGTGGCCCTTGATCTCAGAAACTTCTTTTTTCAAAACTCAACGCTCGCAGTTCAAGCTCTTTTACGATGCGCATAATTTGGAATACAAACATCTCACCGAGGCGATCCGATTTAATTCCTCGTTCGGCGACTCGGACAGCGTCGAGAAACTCCGCCGAGCAGAAGAAAATCTCATTTCTCAATCGGACCTCGTGTTTGCAACCTCTCACGAAGAGGCAGCGGAGATGAAACGCCTCAATGCGAAAGTCATTCGCGTTCCTAACGCTTGCGAGACCTACTCGCGAAACCTGATCACTCGCTGGATTTGGCAGGCAAAGAGGGATCGCAAATTTCTCGCCCTAGTTCCGGGAAGTGATCACTGGCCCAATATTCAGGGATTTCAGCAATATATTGAACCGATCCTCTCGACACTTCCGGAGAATTGGGAGCTGTGGATCGCCGGGGCGCTTTCGAATGCCGTAAAAGATCGTTTGCCAGATTCGAAATCTCAAAACATTCGCTGCCTTGGGAATCTATCCAAGGCATCTTGGATAGAACTCATTCACCTGTCAGACTTATTGATTTTGCCGATCACTCAAGGTGCCGGAACGAATCTGAGAACAGCGGAAGCGCTGACCTACGCGCGCACCGTCGCGCTCACACCTCATGCTCTCCGAGGTTTTGAGGAGCATGCGAAAAGAGAAGGCGTGAGTATTGTCAATTCATCAGGCGACATCGCTAGCATCATGAAGAGCTTTCAGGAAAGTCCGCTTGTAATATCGACGAATTCCTTTCCGAAGCTTCACTGGGAGAGCGCGCTATCTGAGGCGCTCGAGAATAGCTCTTTATTTTTAAAAGCTACTTCTTAAAAAATTCACTGAGTGCTTTTAGCACCGTCGATAGATCGTTTTCAGTCATCCCGTTAAAAAGCGGGAGGCAAAGCACTCTTGAAGAAATCTCTTCAGCATTTTTGCAGTGCTTTAAAGTTTGGACATAGGGAAGTTTATCGAGCGTTGGGAAAAAATACCGGCGAGGAAAAATGCCTTTCGCTTCCAAATGCGACTTCAAAGGAAGTGTGTCAGTGGCCCTGGGAAGAAGAACGGGAAAATAAGCATAATTGTATTCTGTACCCTGCGGAATTTCAGGAAATTGAAGAGGCAGGGACATTTCTTCGATTTCATATTTGTATGAATCAAAGAGAGTTTTGCGTTCTGAGATAATTTTCTCGACATGAGGAAGATTGCAAAGACCCATCGCTGCATGAATCTCCGACATCTTTGCATTAATTCCTAAACCATCAAAATCGTCATAACCCCTATGGCCAAAGTTTCGAAAGGATCGAACTTTTTGATGAAGCACATCCGTCTTACAAAAAATTCCGCCCCCCTCGACCGTATGAAACAACTTTGTCGCATGAAAACTCAGAGTGGAAATTTCACCGTACTGAACGATGGGCTTTCCTCGAAACTTCACCCCAAAAGCATGGGCGGCATCGTAGATAATTTTAAGATTATGCTTCCTTGCAATAGTCTCTAGCTCTTCTACATGACAAGGAATGCCATAGACATGAGTCGCAAGAATTCCCGTTGTTTCATCATCAATGGCGTCCTCGAGAGCGGCGGGATCTAGCGTCCATCGCCTCGAGTCAATATCCACAAACTGAGGCTGACAATTTTCCCACACTAGACTTGACGTACTCGCCACATAGGAAAAGGGAGTCGTCAGGACCTTTCCCTTTAGCTCCAAAGCGCGGATCCCCAGCTGTAAAGCCAAGGTTCCATTCGTCACTAAACTTAGTGAACGCGCGCCGATAAAATTTTCAATGGATCGTTCAAGTTCCTTCAGAAGCGGGCCATCATTGGTGAGATGATTGCGATCCCAAATTTCGCGGACATATCTCAGGTAGTCTTCGAGAGGGGGCAGAAATGATCGTGTGACTCTAATCATAAACCGAGGCTTGGCTCCATCATGAAGGGTAGATAAAGTTTCATCCGAGGGTACAAATTGAGCAAGCCTTATAAGCAATCTAAGAAAATTAAACTTCCCTTGAAGGTGCTCATTTTTCCATCAGGGACTGAAATCGGTCTCGAGATTTACAAAAGCTTGAAGCTGCTTAAAGAGGTGGAAATTTTTGGAGCGTCTTCAGTGCCGTTCGATCACTCCGATCTTTTATTAAAGAATAAAATTCACATTCCCACTGTAAACAGCTCGGGATGGATCGAAAAATTAAACCAAGTGATCAAAACCAAGGGAATTCAATACATTTTTCCCGCTCATGACGACGTGCTCTTAGCTCTGTCCAAGGAACGCGAGAATATTCTAGCAAAAATTTTCCTCTCTCCTTCCTTTACTTGTACGCTCACACGATCCAAGCGAAAAACATACGCTCACCTCCAATCTCACGTGAAAGTTCCTCGAGAAATTAAGTCTGCCCAAGAAGTTTCTTCATGGCCCATTTTCTGCAAGCCAGACGTCGGTCAAGGTTCTCAAAGTGCATTTAAGGTAATGAATACCGAGGAGTTAAATCGGGTTCTAGAAGATCCAAGAATGTTAGCCCTCGAGTATCTTCCGGGCCGTGAGTTTACCGTGGATTGCTTTTCAGATCGCGAGCGAGGGCTTTTGTATTGTCGCGCTCGCGAGCGGAAACAAATGAAAACAGGCATCGCCACTTGGTCGGCATTTGATGATCGAAAGATTTTCAAGGAATTCGCAGAGACGATTTGTAAACAATTGGAGTTTCATGGCACTTGGTTTTTTCAAGTCAAAGAAAACGGCGACGGCGAGCTCACTCTTTTAGAAATTGCACCTCGAATCGCAGGGACGATGTCACTCAGTCGGGTGACGGGAGTAAATTTTCCGCTTCTCAATATTTTCGAGTATGAGCGGCTCCCCTTCGAAATTAGTGCGCAGAAATTCCCGGTGGAGATTCATCGCTCTTTTCAGAATCGATACAAACATAATCTTAAGATCCAAAAACTGTACATTGATTTTGATGATACCCTACTTACGCGGCAGGGACTGAACTCCGATCTAGTAAAGCTCATCATCCAGTTCCGCAATCAAAAAAAACGCGTAGAGCTCGTCACGCGGCATGCAGGAAATTTGAAAATGCGTTTAGAGAAACTGGGGATTCGGGGTCTTTTTCACACGATTCATCATCTAAAGAAAGATGCTCCGAAATCCAAAGTCATCAAAGGAAAAGCTTCCGCTCTCATCGACGATAGTTTCTCAGAGAGAATGGAGGTGCATCTCAAAAGAGGAATTCCAGTGTTTGATCCCTCGATGATTGAATTGTTGTTCGACGAAAGAATTTAACATGGCGACCGTTAGTGCACTCGACATTGAAAACTTAGAAATTATTCGAAATGGCGTTGATCAATTTATCTCGGCATGTGCTAAGCGATTGGCGATGCGGGACGGCGTCATTTTGGACATCGCCCCTCAGACTTACAAAGGCGCGAAGGGTCACTTTCCGGCGACAGTGAAAATAGAAACTCTGGATATTGATCCAAAGACGACTCCCACCTACGTGGCAGATATTTGCCAAACAAACGCAGCAATTTCGACGGATCGTTTTGACGTGATTGTTTGCACGGAGGTTTTAGAACATGTCGTGCAGCCGTTTTTGGCAGTCGAAGAAATACGTCGCATGCTGAAGCCCGGGGGATGCCTGATTGGCACTACTCCATTTAATTTCCGAATTCACGGCCCGCTTCCCGATTGCTGGCGTTTCACCGAACATGGACTGAGGGCGCTATTCCAAAATTTTGAGAAAATTGAAATTCAGGCGACGGAGTCGCCCGATCGAGATCTGATGCCCATTCAATACCAATTCATCGCCTGGAAAGCCAAACGCTCTTGAGCCCCGGTTTGCCGAAAATTAGCGTATGCATGATTACATATCGTCATAAGGCGTTCATAGAGCAGGCTGTTCGCAGCGTTCAAATGCAAACACTTTACCCCGAATGTGAATTGATCATTGGCAATGATTCGGCCGACGACGCCACTCGCGCTCTCATTGAGAAAATCGCGGATGGGGATTCTCGAATTCAAATTGTTCATCATCAACCACGCGTCGGAATGATGAAAAACTTTCGGCACACCTTGAATCGTTGCAGGGGAGAGTTTGTCGCCATGCTAGAGGGTGACGATTATTGGCTCGATCCCCAAAAACTGGAGAAGCAAATTCGCGTTTTCCAAAAACACCCAAATGCCTCATTTTCATTTCATCGAGTCATTGTTCGCGATGAAACAAAAGCGCCACCGGCTAGCTGGATTTCAAATCGAGATACAAAGTCAGAAGTAACACTCCACGATCTGATAGGGCCCAATTTTATTTTCACATGCTCAGCCATTTTTCGAAGAAGCATCGTCGCCGCTGGTCTTCCCGATTGGTTTCTAGAAATGCCCATTGGCGATTGGCCTCTCTATCTTACTTGCTCGCAAAATGGGCCTGGAATTTTTCAAAGAGATGTTATGGGGGTTTATCGTATTCACACAGAGGGATCCTGGGGACCTCAAGCTGCTCTCGCTCAACATCGAAAGTGGGTGAAGGGCGTCGCCCTTTGCCACGACAAATTTGGCGACGAAATTAAGAGCAGTTTCAAAAAATATTTGAGCGCTGCTCGACGCCATACTTTTCGATTACTCACTCTACGGTGGCTCATGCCAAAAAATTTTGCAGAATGTTACCGTGTGCAATGGCTTAAAAGTCTACTTCGCCCACTTCTCTTCGGTCGCAAATGTCCGCTCTGCCAACAGAAGTGTTTTGGATTCAGACCCATAGACCCAAAGTATGTTCGAGATCTGAAACAACATGGTTTTATTTTTGATCTGAGAGTTTTTGAAACGCTGAATGCCGAAGAATATCTTTGCCCAAGATGCGGAGGATCCGATCGAGATCGACTGCTCTGGCTCTATATTCAGAAAAAATTTTCGAAGAGAAGTTTAAATATTTTGGATTTTGCGCCTTCTCCGATTTTCTCCGAGGTGCTTCGAGGAACCTTTGGGAAAGGCTATCGGACCGCCGACTACCTACGGGACGGGTTTGATCTCAAGCTCGATATAGGCGACATGCGCGAAATTCCAAGCGATTCGATTGATTTAGTCATTTGCTCCCACATCTTAGAGCACGTGGAAGAACCCGCGAAGGCCATGGGAGAAATCCAACGAATTTTAAAAATCGGAGGTGAAGCTATTTTTCTGGTTCCTCTTCCATTAGATCTCACAAAAACGTTGGCCAATGTGGCAGAAGTAGATCGGATTCTCCTTTTAGGGCAAAGCGATCACTGCACAATGTTTGCAAAAGCTGATTTTCTAAAATTGATTACCGATGCAAAATTGGAAGTGAGAGAGGTGGAGGGAGAAACACTCACAGATGGCATGCCAAGGAAATATGGAATACTGCCACCTTCACGGCTCTATGTGGCGACCAAATCAGTATGAAAAAAAATTTAAAGAATCTTAAGATAATTTTTGGGCAGACTCGCCCAATACAAATCATTGGAATGATTGCTGTTTCGGGCTTTATGGCGATCTTGGAGGCCCTCACGATTTCTCTCGTCCTTCCCTTCATTGTCGTTTTAACGAACCATTCGGATTCATCGGCTTGGAGACTTTTAGAAACTTGGGCCGAACGAACAGTCCCGGCATTGAAGGATCACCTCCTCATTTCGACGGGCAGCATTCTTTTGTTCTTCTTCCTTTTTAAAAATGCATTCGGCATGTGCGGAACTTCCCTTCAACTTCGCTGGGTTTTCGCGCTAAAGAGGAAATGCTTTCAGCGTTTGGTGAAGATTTATAGCGAACTCTCCTTCACACAACTGCGAAAGTATTCCGCCAGTCACCTCGTTCAGACGCTTGGACTGGAACTCAATCGACTCTTCGATCGACTCGTTCTCGGAATGCTCATCGGCATATCGGAGGGATTTGTCCTCCTCGCGGTTTTAAGCGTGCTGTTTTATTTGAATTGGGCTGCCGCTCTCAGCTGCCTTGCTCTCATTGGAGTGACAAGCATCGTCTATCTCAAGTTTCTATCGGATCGCGTGAGTGCACTTGGCGTTGAACATCAGACCGCCGAGCATGATGTCGTTAAAATGGGTTTTCAATTTTTTCAATCGATTCGGGAAATGCTCATCTATCAGACGTCTGAAACCTTGGTTTCAAAGTATGTGGGAGTTCAAAGGAAACTCGAGAACTCCATTCGTCGCTATCTCGAATTCTCAGAATTACCCCGATATCTCATCGAAGTTCTGTCGATTGCTTGTCTACTGATTGTGTGTTTCTTTCTCATTCTTCAAAATGGCGCACGAGAAGCGATTCCGGCGAGCTTGGGTGTTTTTGCTGTGGGCTTATTTCGCATCTTGCCTAGCCTTCACCGGATCGGCTCCAGTATTCATTCCTTTAATTTTGCCAAGCCCTCCCTCAATCGAATAGCGCGAGAGCTGCAAGATTCAACAACCTATTCAGCCACTCACCTGCCTCAAAGCATTCATAGCCCCTCTTTCAAAAATGAAATTCGCATCGAGGAAGTCACGTACCAATATCCCGACACTCACAAAAATCTCTTCCAACCCGTGACGGCACAAATTAAGAAGGGCACGTCCTGCGGAATATCCGGGCAATCTGGTATCGGAAAAAGTACGCTCCTCGATATCTTGATGGGATTGGTTCCGCCCTCTCAGGGACGAATCACGATCGATGGCATTGATCTCAAGAATTTTAATCGCGCATGGTTTCATCTCTTAGGACTTGTTCCTCAGAATGTCTCCGTGCTGGAAGCGAGTGTGATGGAGAATGTGACATTCGGTCGGCTGGATTTTTCGCGCTCGCAAGTAATCGAAGCGCTCGAGCAAGCGAAACTCACCGA
Source organism: Bacteriovoracaceae bacterium UBA2394 (assembly GCA_002343335.1). Lineage (GTDB taxonomy): Bacteria > Bdellovibrionota > UBA2394 > UBA2394 > UBA2394 > UBA2394. The sequence continues at coordinate 999 of DDSI01000113.1, read as the reverse complement.
GTGGTGGAAGAGCCTCCCTCAGGGTCTGGAAACGCCGCTCAACCGCGAAGAGTACTTGTCGGGTGGTCAAAGACAGCGCCTGGGACTCGCTCGAGCGCTCGTGCGATCACCGGAAATTATCATTCTGGATGAGTTCACTAGTGCGCTCGACGAAGAGCTGGAGCAAGAAATTCTTGAAACCGTATTAACTTTAAAAAATTCTCCGACAATCTTCTTGGTTTCGCACCATGAGAAATGCCTAAAAAGGTGCGATCAACAACTACGACTTATCAGTCTTTAGATCCGCAACCCGTCTTGTGCCTCGCTTTTTCCGAAGCTCGTCGAGCTCCTGGCTTTCGGGATCTTGAGGCCGCTTCTTAAACATCGTGGAATGCGGTGCGGAGAGCTCTGCCTCTGGCCGGCCATTCGTATAATAATAGACAGCCATCGACTTCCGCGAACTGCCCTCGGGACAATTGAGCGGCTCGGGATGGCCATGCAACGACCCATCGCTCGTGCTAAAGACCGCCATCCGATTAAAGAGCGGAAGAATCTTTTTCTCTGCTTTGGTCATCATTGAATCCCAAAGTTCTAGATGCCCTCCGTAGGTCTCTTTCCAGTTTTCATTCAAATACAATAAAACATTTAGTCGACGATCTAATTTCGTTTCCGGATGGAAGTTGTAGTCGGCATGAATATCCAACTTGCCCCCTGGAAGGATGAGATGAAGACCACCTCCATTAAATTTTGGGTCGGGAATGAGTCCGCTAATTCCAGTCAGTTTCTCTAAAAACTGAACGAATCGTCCGGAGTTAAATTCCAAAAAAAACATCCGCAAGCTCGTCGGAAGTAAATCAACGTGAGGCATCGCCAACTTACGCTCCAAAGGATTGTCGTATTTATACCAAGCCACCTTTTCCAGAGTTGGGAATTCTTGAACGGCTCGTTTTAAAGCCTCCAAGTTCGCGAAATCATCGAAGACGGCATGTGGAAATGGACTGGCGCTGAGGTACTGTGAGT
>DDSI01000107.1:15106-24286 GCA_002343335.1 Bacteriovoracaceae bacterium UBA2394 | reverse complement strand
GCGCAACGCGAACTCACGGAAGGATTCGCCGCCCTACTTGCCGTCGTGGTGCTTCTCTACATGGGTTTTTGGTTGCATTCAAAGTCAGAAATCAAACGCTGGACGAGCTTCATCGACGGTCGGGTTAGAACTGCTTTGGAGGGAAGCGGGCGTTGGGGCCTGTTTGGGTTGGCGTTTATCGCGGTATTTCGGGAGGCGTTGGAGACTGTTTTATTTATGAGAGCTCTCGTCCTACAAGGGGGATCTGGATCGCAAAGTTTCGTATTTTCGGGTGTTGTTCTGGCATTCGTCGCCGTATTTGGAATAGCTTGGGCGCTTCTCAAATGGAGTGTCCGCATTCCTGTACGTCAGATGTTCGCCATTTCCTCGTGGGTCATGGCGATACTGTCGATCATCCTTGTGGGTAAAGGATTTCATGCATTCCAAGAGGTCGGATGGCTTCCAATTACCACCGCAGATTGGACCCCGCATTTTCCGATCTTTGGGATTTATCCCAGTTTAGAAACGACGGTCGCTCAAATCACCATTATAGGCGTGTGTATCGTACTTTGGCTGATTTCGTCGGTTTCTGGAAAGCCAACCGAGAATTAACCGTATTCCAGGCATTTGTTCTGGCGCCCGAGCTTCCGATTCGTCTAAAACTTCTCGTTGTTCAGTCAACTTCACGAATGCAAACGCGAGGAACGCATGAGGAATTCTGAATCGATGGGTGTGGGAAAATTCAAAAGTCTTTTTAAGATGTTGGCGGTAAGCGTGCTCGTCTTATCGGCGGCAGGTTGCGCCAATCAGCCGGTTGGCTCGAAAAGTCGACCGTTCACGATGTATTTTGTGCCTTCCGTGGACTCCGAGCAAATCACCCTGACGGCAAATTCGGTTTCGAAGTTCCTCTCCGAATACATTTCTAAAAAACTCCACAATGCGCCCACGGGTTTCTATGTAAAAACGGCGGTGCCAACAAGTTACATCGCTGTGATCGAAGCGTTTGGAACGCGAAAGGCCGATTTTGCGGCGGTGACGACCTTTAGCTACATTTTGGGCCGCGATATTAAGAAGTACGACATGCCGGCGGTGCTCGCTGTGATTCGAGGAGATGGAGAAAAGACCTATAAGGCCCAGATCGTAGCGCACAAGGATGCCAAAATTAAATCGGTGAAAGACCTGGAAGGGAAAAGTTTTGCGTTCGTCGATCCTGCTTCGACCTCAGGTTATGTCCTGCCGCTCAAAATGATTCGGGATAATGGTGTAAAGCTCGGCGAAACCGTTTTTGCGCAGAAGCACGACAACGTCATTACGATGGTCTATCAGCGTCAAGTCGACGCCGGCGCTACCTACTACAGCACGCCTGGCATTGAAGAAAAAAATGGCAAGAAGGTAGAGGTCATTCGAGATGCGCGAGCGCGTGTAAAGACTCAGTTCCCCGATGTGGAGGATAAAGTGAAGATAGTGGGTTTCACGGATGAAATTCCCAATGAACCCTGGGTCATGAGGGCAGATCTTCTGAAGGATCCTGTGAAAAATGAAGAGTTGAGAAATCTCGTGATCGAAGGGCTATTAGAATTTGCGAAGACGGAGGATGGGAAGAAAATGTTGCAAATCTTAGCGACCGGAACCGGTTTATTTAAAGTGTCGGATAAAGACTACGATGGTATTCGCCAAGTGATTTTAGATACGGCGATGGATTTAGAAAATCTTCTCCGAAAGAAGAGCTGAGCATGAAGGCAGAGGCTTTAACTCCTGAGGAACGATCTGAGGTCGCGTTGAATCATATCGAGATCAAAAATATTTCAAAAGTTTACGATAACGGCGTGCACGCGCTGAGAAATGTTTCATTTAACATTCAGAAGGGCGAATTTTTAGGCGTCATCGGTCTGAGTGGTTCCGGAAAATCGACCTTGCTTCGATGTCTGAATCGATTGATCGAACCCACCTCGGGGAAAGTTCTTTTCAATAATCAGGATATTACTCACATTTCGCATCGGGAAATGCGCGAAGTCCGGAAGAAAATTGGCATGATCTTTCAACATTTCAATCTCATAAAGCGCAAATCAGTTTTGACGAATGTGATTTCTGGAAAATTGGGACATATGCCGACGCTTTGGAGTCTTTTGGAGCGATTTTCGGAAGCGGATCGCAAAGAGGCCATCGAACATTTGGCGACTGTGGGTTTAGCAGAGAAAGCCAACATTCGGGCCGATGAATTGAGCGGCGGTCAACAACAGCGGGTCGCCATTGCACGCTCCCTCATGCAAAATCCTGAAATTCTTTTAGCCGATGAGCCCGTTGCCAGTTTGGATCCGGCGACTTCTCACTCCGTCATGCGCTATTTGGAATTTGCGAATAAGAAGTTGGGCAAGACGATCGTCTGTAATTTGCATTTTTTAAGCCTCGTTCGACAGTACACCACTCGAGTGGTCGCGCTGAAAGGTGGCGAAGTGGTGTTTGAAGGAAGTTCTAAGGAAATAGATAAAGAGTGGTTCCGTAGAATTTACGGCGAAGAAGCCACGGAAGTAGAAGTGCACTGATGAGTATGCATGCCGTTAAGGACGGAGCAGTCCAGATGTCCGACCATGAAAACCGGGTGGCTCGTGAGCTCTCGAAGGCTCAACGCAAAATTTTCGCACTCAATTCAATTCTGGTCTTTTATTTGGGATTTCTCGTTTATTACTTGGATCTTTATTTAAACGACACCAAGACTCCCACCGCATGGATCCTGTGGACGATGGCGGGAGCAAGTTTAGTGGCCGGGTTCATTTTTACTTTTTACGAGGGCTCCATCGGCCAGCTCATCATTTATCGGGTGAATCGGTTTCTGAAACAAAATGTCCGCATTAACGAAAAAACGCGTGCGGCTAAATTCTCGAAAATTTTAGGGGGAGTTCTCATCTTCCTAACCTTCTGGTTGGGATGGCTCATGACGGGAGTGGATATCCCGTCATTGGTGAGTGCGGATGGACTTCAAGGCGCACAACGAATTTTTATGGCTTTACTGCAACCCAATTTAGAAATTGTGGGCGTCGTTTGCAGTGAGATGATCGAGACGATCTTTATCGGCTTTATGGCCACGGCGCTTTCCATTCCCATTGCGTTTGTCGCGAGCTTTTTCTGTGCCAAAAATTTAGTGGCGGGAAGTCCTCTTGGTGAGAGTTTCTACGTCGTCCTCCGATTCATTTTTAATTTTACGCGTTCCGTTGAGCCGCTCATTTGGGCGATTGTTTTTTCCGTGTGGGTGGGAATTGGGCCTTTCGCAGGGATGCTCGCGCTCATGCTTCACTCCATTGCTTCGCTCGTGAAGCTTTATTCAGAGCAGATCGAAAGCATTGAACGCGGACCTATTGAAGCCATTGAGGCCACTGGTGCGGGTCGAATTCAAACCGTTTGGTATGCTGTGGTTCCTCAAATTGTATTGCCTTACTTGGCCTTCACAATCTTCCGCTGGGACATCAATATTCGTATGGCCACCATCATCGGCCTTGTCGGCGGTGGCGGGGTGGGAACGCTGCTCATGCAATATCAAGGGCTCGCGCGCTGGAGCGAAGTCGGCACGATCGTGATCATCATCGCCATCGTCGTATGGGCAATGGACTGGATCAGCGCCAAGCTCCGCGAAGCGATTTACTGATATCGATTTTGGATTCCTTGTTGCGACAACCATGCCGCTTTAAAGGGGCATTCAACTCCAAATCCTTCTATCTAACCCCCTAAAAACGCACTTGTTTTTCACCGTGGCATCAACGCCCTCTCCGGCACGAGCCTTGCAAAGACTCTTGTTCACGCGAGTTCAGGCAGAACTCGAAGAGAACCTAGAGGAGCGAGTCCGTGAACATTGGTCTACTGTCCTATATCTTTATCTCCATCGCGAGTTTGAATCTCACGGAACGTGATGCCACTCGATTAGGCGCCGATCACTTGGAAAACCTCCGCGGCTCCTTTAATTCTGCTTCCAAAAACATGCTCTTTTCCAAAAGAGTTTTTATTGATGGCTCAAACCAAATGCATGTGCGCGTGGCTCAGCATTACGATGGACTGGAAGTGCATGGCGCTTCGGCGATTTTGCATCTCGATCCCAATGGTCAGGTAGCGGGCACCACCGACAATTTGATGCGCGATCTTCAGATTAATACCGTCCCCACCATCTCTGAAGCTGATGCCCTCGCCACCGCTCTTACCACTTACGGCTGCGGCGATTGTTTCACGAAAGAACCTAAGGTCACGCTTCTTATCGCGAAGTTCGGAGATCAGTTCCGGTTAGCTTACGAAGTCCGTCTAGTTCGAGAAGACGGCTCCTGGCGAACGGGCCACCCTGTCTATTTTATCGATGCGCATAACGGTGGCTTGTTATTCACCTATGATGATCTCAAATTGGAATGGAGACGCGGCCGAGGACATTCTCTTTATAGCGGTGCGAATCTCCCTCTTAAAACCATCTACTCCAGCACTAAAGATCGATATTATCTTCAGGATCCAACGCGCTTCATTGGCACCTTCGATGCGGGATTTGGATACTCGCTCGATAGCATTTCCAATTTTCATGATAAAAATAATCTTTGGGCAGATGAGCGGCATCGAGCTGCGGTCGACGTGCAATGGGGCATGAGTGTGACAATGGATTTCTTTAGACTTCGATTTAATCGTTATGGATTGAACGGAGTAAATGGACCCACTCCCAGCATGAGCATTCATGGACAACCTCTCCAATCCGCTTACGTGCATTACGGAGAAAGTTATCCGAATGCCTTCTGGAACGGCGAGGCTGTGTATTTCGGAGACGGCGACGGGCTTTATTTTGGGCCGGTCGTCTCGCTTGATATCGTCGCCCATGAACTCGTTCACGGCATCACGGCCGCGGAAGCAGGACTTTACTATTACGGCGAGTCTGGAGCCCTCAACGAATCCATTTCCGACGTTTTTGCCGTTGCCATCGAGCGGAATGCCAAAGGGGAGTCGGACAAGATTTGGAAAATTGCAGAAGATGCTTACACGCCTGGGATCGAAGATGATGCCATTCGCTACATCGACGATCCTAGAAAATCTGAGCAACCAATTCATAAAGATGAAATCTCCCCTTATCAAATGGACGTTCATTCACTCTCCGGGATTCCAAATTATGTCTTTTATTTGGTCGCGAAAGGCGGAATTCATCCCGTTTCAGGAGCAGCAGTGACGGGTATTGGAATCGATACGGCTATTCGAATTTGGTATCGAGCGCTGACCTCTTACCTCACTCCCTCCGCAACTTTTGAAGATGCGAAAGCCGCTCTCTTGAGGGCCGCGCGTGCTTATTACCCCCGCCAAGTTCTGGAGAATGGAAAAATCCTCATGAGCCCGCAAGAAAAGGCTGTTAAATACGCCTGGGAAGCCTGCGGCTACTAAACCAAGAGTTCAGTTATACTGACCGCATGTCTTCTCCTGTCGTTCCCAGTTCAAAAGATCAAAAGCTCGGCCAGATTCTACTGGAGTCCAAGATCGTAACCATTCCCCAACTCGCTCAAGCTCTTCAGTATCAACAGGAAATGGTTGTCACAGGGCAAAGACCTCTCAAGTTGGGTCAGATTTTATTATTTGCAGGTTTTGTGACCGTGCCCCAACTGCAGGAGGCGCTTCGTAAGCAGGTGGGCAAAGCCCATGCTTCTCGAGAAATCGCGGAAGCAGCGAAGATAGCAAAATCTGAAAGAGCGGCTCTCGTGCAAAGCTTTTCTCAATCCAAGGAAGATGCCGCTCAACGAAAAACCTGGATTAAAAGGCTCTTTGGAAAAAAATGATGCTCATTTAAGATCGAGCATTCTTGAGCTCTTTGCCGAATCGCTTTTCGTCCCAGGTGGCAATGCCCAATTTTTCCGCCTTCGCCAATTTGCTTCCGGCATCTTCGCCGACGACCACCACAGAAGTCGTTTTTGAGACAGACGACTGAATCGTCCCACCCAAGTCTTCAATTTGCGTTTGAGCTTCAGATCGAGTCATGGAGCTGAGCGCTCCCGTCAGAACAAAATTCATACCGAGCCAAGGGCCTGATTTTTCCTTTCGCGCCTGAAAGGTGATTAGCATTTCCAATTTTTTGATTTCGGCGGCATTTTCTTTCACGAATTTTAAGATGGCATCTGCCACAACTTCGCCCACATCTTCGATTTCAAGGAGCTGTTCCTTCGTTATCTTCAAGAGATCGCTTAGAGAATGCAGGCGATCTGCCAGTTTGTGAGCAAGCGTCTCCCCCACGTGAAAAATTCCGAGCCCGTACAAAACGCGACCGAGCGTCGTGTCTCTTCGAGACTGAATGGAGGCAATGAGCTTTTGCGCGAGCTTCTCGCCCATCCGATCTAGAGTGAGGAGCTGTTGTTCCGTGAGAGCAAAAAAATCAGACGGATTTTTCAGCCAGTTTCTTTGGATAAACTGTGCGATCCACTGCGGACCCACGCCCTCCATATTGAGAGCGTCCTTCGACGCAAAGTGAATGAGTCGTCCAAGAATTTGTGCGGGACAGCCTTTCGTATTTGGGCATCGTCGGCCCACAAACCCTTCTTCCTGCACGACCTTCGTCCCGCAAGACGGACACATCTCGGGCATTTTATATTTGGGCAGCGATTTCTTTCTGTCGTCTTCCCGCACACGCAAAATCTTCGGTATGACGTCACCCGATCGAACGAGTTCTACGATGTCGCCAATGCGCACATCGAGTCGCTCGATTTCTTCCTCATTATGAAGCGTGCAGTTACCAACCGTAACGCCGCTTACGCTCACAGGTTCCAAAATGGCGACGGGGGTGAGCACTCCCGTTCGACCCACTTGGATCTGAATGTCTTTCAGTTTTGTGACGGCTATGGGCGGATCGAACTTAAAGGCTGTAGCCCACCGAGGATGATGCGAGGTTGAGCCGATCTCTTCCTGCAAACGAAAATCATTTAGCTTTACGACAATGCCGTCGATCTCATAGGGGAGCGCCTCTCGATTCTGTCTCACTCTATGATAGAACTCGAAGACCTCCTCCATTTTGGAGCAGAGCGCATGATGTGGATTTGTGGGAAGGTTGAGTTGGCTTAAAAACGAAATGAGTTCTGACTGCTCGCGCACTTTGCAGTCGAGAGGTAATCCTAAGCCATAGCAAAACATTTTCAGAGGGCGCTTCGCAGTGACATTCGAATCGAGCTGTCGCAAACTTCCCGCGGCGGCATTTCGAGGATTTGCAAAAGTGGGGAGATCTTCTCTTTGCCTTTCTTTGTTAAGATTTTCGAAATCTTTTTTTTCGATGAAAATTTCGCCACGGATTTCTAAATTGAGGGGAGTCTTCAACGTCTTTGGCACTGTCGAAAGCGTGAGGACATTTTCGGTAATATCTTCGCCCACTTCGCCGTCGCCGCGGGTGGATGCCTTTTCAAGTTTGCCCTTCCGATAGATGAGCTCGATCGCAAGCCCGTCCATTTTGTACTCGACGAAGTACTTCCACCCTTTAGGACGATCTCCGGACGAGCCAAAATTTTTGAGAGCCCGCTTCTCGAAGTCCATCATTTCGGCTTCCGAGTAAGCATTGTCTAAACTCATCATCCGAACGTTATGCTTTACCTTTGCAAAGTCGGCGCGGGGTTTTGCTCCTACTTTTTGAGTGACAGACTTTTGAATCTGAAATTCGGGATGCTTCTTTTCTAGGCTCTTCAGTTCGCGAACGAGGTTATCGTATTCGGCGTCGGAGATGGTGGGTTGGTCGAGTTCATAATAGAGTCGATTATGTTCTTCAATTTGACGCCGCAGGTCTTCGATTCGTTGGCGGGCGTGGGAATCAATGTCTTTCTTTAGCCGCTTCAGATTAAGCTCCGAAAATAACTCGTTTTTTTTACAACTCAAAGGGCAATCTGCGTGCGACATGCGGCAATCCGCAATGTCCGTTATAATGAAGTCAGCTTCGGGTCTTCATGGCCGAAGCTCCTTCAGGATGAAGGATAAAATCTTGACAGTTGCCAAGTGGCAACCTAATTCAAAGGAAAATCAGGGATTTGAGCGAAGCAGGTAAAAGCTTCGAAAATCATCAATTCAGAACAAAAGAATCCAGAACATACGTACGAGAGAGAAGGACCAACGAATGGTAAAGACGATTTCTGATCCGTCATCCAATCCCAGTGGCGAAGCCGAAGGCGCCGAAGAGGCGTCCCCAAGAAAGGTGGTAGAGATTCAAGTGAACCAAGAAAGCAGAAGCGGCGGCGGTGGCGGTGGCCATAACCGAGGCGGTGGCGGCAGAGGTGATCGAAATCGAAATCAACGAGGCGGTCGTGGCGGAGGACGAGGCGGCCGTGGCGGTCGAGGCGGTGGCTACCGCTCGAACCATCAAGGCGGACATAACCCCAACTATGAAGGGGGAGTTGGACAGTACGAAGGTGGCTGGAATCACGACGAAGAAATGGTCGCGCAAGCCCAAGCGGCGGCGGCCGTAGCGGCAAATGCCGAGAACGAGGCACTTCCCACGGACGATACGCGAGAGATGGAGGGGCTTTCCGCCGAAGCAATGGCCGGAAGCGCGGTTCCCTCCGATGCGCCAAGCACGACAATCCATCTGAAAGAATTAAAAGCCAAGCCGGCAGCGGAATTGGTGGCAATCGCGGAATCGTATGGCGTTCAGAACGCGAGTTCGCTCCGTAAACAAGATGTCATTTTTGCGATTTTGAAAAATTCGGCGAAGTTGAATGTGGCGGTCTATTCCGAAGGCGTTCTGGAAGTTCTTCCAGACGGTTTCGGATTTTTGCGTTCACCGGATTTCAACTACTTGCCGGGACCAGACGATGTGTATGTCGCTCCCTCGCAAGTGCGACGTTTCAATTTGAGAACGGGTGACACGGTAAGCGGCGAAATTCGACATCCCAAAGAGGGCGAACGGTATTTCGCGATGCTCAAAGTGGAGAGCATCAACCATGACAAGCCGGAAGCCGCGCTTCATAAAATTCTATTTGATAATCTCACGCCGCTCTATCCGAATCGTCAGATAAAGTTGGAAACGGATCCCGACAACTACACCGGTCGGGTGATGGATCTCTTATGTCCGATTGGAATGGGTCAGCGGGGCTTAGTCGTCGCTTCTCCACGAACGGGTAAGACGATGATTCTGCAAAGTATCGCCAACTCGATCTCGCGAAATCATCCCGACATTAAGATGATCGTGTTGCTCATCGACGAGCGGCCCGAAGAAGTCACCGACATGCAGCG